>CAIXLU010000643.1 GCA_903920315.1 uncultured Oscillochloris sp. | reverse complement strand
GTGTTCCTTGTATGGTGCAACACGTTCCTTCGGGAACCGGGTCGGACAGATCCGTTGGTCGTTAAGCTCGCCAGTAGGCGGGTTGGGCCAAGAAGCCGCGCCACTTTAGTGGCTGCGGAGTGTCACAAAGCTGTACTTTACAGTGTATCGCCGAACGGCCCTCACCCCCAGCCCCTCTCCCGCACGCGGGAGGGGGGGCATATCGCGTCCTGAGGTGAAAATAGCCGATAGCCGATAGTCGAGCATCAGCAACTATTTTCGTCGGGTGTTGTGCACAAATCGCATGGTTGTCTGGTGTGTACTATCATCGCTGGGACGTTGAGCGAAACGTGACAGATTACCCGCAATGGGGGAAAAGATCCGCTTCCCCATCGTGCGGTCTGCCCGTCTTTATCGTCACAGAGCTACAGCTCGCCCTTAAACGCCCGATCCAGCACCGCCGGCAGCAGCGCGTTTAGCTCGGCCCCGGTCTCAGCGTGCAGCGCCTTCATCGCACCCACCTGAGTCTGTAAGGAGTCGAGGTAGGTGACAATGCGGCGCTGTTCAAGAATTGGTGGGTAGCTCATGATAAAAGCTTGAAGTTGGCTCTGGTTTATTTTTGGCATACGTGTACGCCCAGACAAAAGGTTTGCATAGTCAGTAAAAGGAGGTGCAATTAAAGAGTACATGAAGAATCTCGATTCAATTTCAGGGTTTATTTTGTCAAATGCGTAAACGTCAGCGCTACACACACCCTCAAACGGAACTTCAACCGATTTTCTTAGATACGGTCTGATCTTTGAGTAAAGAACCGAGCCCGCAGGAAAAAGATATTTTCCACTGATGACACCATCTTCCTTAGCAAGATGATACGAAGAAAGTAATTTCCCAGTGCCTGATTCCATTACCTCACCGTTAATGTGAGGTAGACTGGCGTAAGGTTCAATACGAGGATCGACTTGTCCAGAGACAGTTGTTGCAAGCCTCATTACTGGTTGGGATGCCCAATAAGATTGATCGCTCCATATTACATTCATTGCGGATGAAAATAATATTCCCACCTCCTCCACCGTCTCCCGCCGCAACCCGCGTGCCGCCTCGATCTTCGCCGCCAGTTCCTCAATGCGGGCGACAATGCGGCGTTGCTCGGCGAGCGGGGGGAGGGGGATCGTGTATCCAAGTACATCTTTGGGTCGGATAGCGGCATAGTTGGTTGAACCTTGCGCTGAAACCTGACGTTGAAAAGCATGAGTGCGCCCATAGAAATCCAAATAGCGATGATTAAGCAACTCATCATTGATCTCAAAAAGGAAGTAGTGACTACTGACGATTGCTCCATCAAGATCGACGGGAACAATTCCAAAACCACCCACTTTTGCATCAATCTCGGCAACCAAAAACTCTCCGACACGACAAACTTGCTGTCGTTTGGTCTTTATTTCTGCACCAGAAACAATATCACGAAGTACAATGCCTTGTGCATGAAGTTGTACTTTGCAACGCTTGTATATCTCTGTATCGTTGATCTGGATAAAATCTGCCCGAAGAGTAATTGCACGATCTAGTGTTGAGAGTGGATATCTAGTACTCATCGTCCTCCCTCCCCTAGCATCGCCTTAATCTCCACCATCAACGCCGCGATCTGCTGCTCCTTGCGCAGGATGCTATCGGCCAGTTGTTCTGGCGGCAGGTGTTCCAGATCTTTCTTCCCGTTGGGGTTTTTGATGTCCAGGTTACAGCCGTTCGCCAGAATAGCCGCCGCCGGTACCTTCCAGGCTCGCTCGTTCTCCTCACGCTTATTCCACCAGGTCAGGCAGTCAGCGAACTCCTCAAACTGGATGGACTGGGTTTTGGTGTAATTCTTGCGCCCGGCGGGTAGTGGCTGCTCGTAATACCAGACCTCCTGCGTCGGCCCGCTGCGGTCGAAGAAAAGCAGGTTGGTGGGGATGCTGGTATAGGGCGCGAAGACGCCATTCGGCAGGCGAATAATCGTGTGCAGGTTGAATTCCTTGAGCAGATCTTCCTTAATGCGTGCCGCTACGCCACCGGCGAAGAGTGTCCCATTCGGCACCACCACACCCGCCCGGCCCGGCTTTGGCTGGCGGCGCAGCTTGCGCATAATCAGCATCAGGAAGAGCATCGCCGTCTCTGACGTCTGCTTATCGTTGGGAAAGTTCGCCTGGATGCCGCGCTCCTCCTCGCCGCCGAAGGGCGGGTTGGTCAGAATGATGTCCACCCGCTGCTTGTCGCCAATGTCGTTGAGCGGCATCGCTAGGCTATTACCGAACTCGATCTGCGGCGTCTCTAAGCCGTGCAACAGCAGGTTCATCTGCGCCAGCAGATAGGGCAGCGACTTAGCTTCACCACCTGAAAGGCTGCGCTTTTGGAGAATGTAGCGGTGTTCGACCGTCTTGCACTGCTTCACGAGGTGTTCAAAGGCTTCAGTCAGAAAGCCGCCTGTCCCGCAGGCTGGATCGTGCAGAGTCTCACCCAAACGCGGGTCAATCGCCGCGACCATAAAGCGCACGACCGCACGCGGGGTGTAAAATTCGCCCGAGTCGCCCGCCGAATCGCGCATCTCCTTGAGCAGCGACTCATAAAGGTGGCCGAGCGTGTGGATCTCCTCACTCGACGCGAAGTGGATGCCACTGATCAGGTTGATCACATCGCGCAGCAGGTAGCCACTCTCCATGCGGTTACTGACGCCACGAAACACGGTGGCGATCACATCGCGCCGGTCGCCACCCTCTGCACCCTGAAGCCCGCGCAGGTAGGCGAAAAGGCCGAGTCCCCGCGTGCCATCCGGGCGCACCGCTTCATCCTGGTTAACGAACGCCTTGAGCGCATCGCCGGTGATAGCAGCGGGGTTTGCGGCCCAATCGCGCCAACGGTAGGGCGGCACAATCGCCTCGCGGAAGAGCCTGCCCTCCAGCGCCGCCTCGTCGGCCCGGATCTGCTCGGTGTCATCGAGAAACTTAAGGAACATGATCCAGGTCAGCATTGGCAGCCGGTCGAGGTCGCCGTTAAGTCCCTTGTCCTTGCGCATCATATCGCGGGCCGACTTGATAATGCTGCCAAGTTGCTGGGCGTTGGTGCGCGGCTGGGGTTGCTTCTTCGCTGCCGCCGCTCCATGTGCGGGAAGGTCGAACAGGGCGGGCTGCTGGGTAGTGCCTTTTTTCGTTGGCATTCCGTACTCTTCCTCACTGAGCGTCCTATGCCGCATAGAGCAAATCTTGCAGGGTCGTCACGGCTTCTTTAAGCTGGGTCGCGCCACCGAACATCTGGATAATCTCGGACACATTGCCCCGCTCGGCAATGGGCGACACCTTAAACACCTCAGGGATCGTGAACTGAGTGGTGCCGTACTCGGCATATTTTTCTAGCAGATCATTCAGGATCGCCCGTGCATCGGGGCCGTAGCGCGCAAAGAATGCCTGCTCCTCCTGGCGCAGCCGGTCGGCCCGCTCGCGCCGGGTACGGATCGGTGCCTGGTAAGCCACATAGCAGAGCAGATCGAAGGGATCGGCGTCGGGTTGATTCATCGCCGTCGCCAGTTCATCAAACTCCACTCCGCGCTCGTGCAGCAGCGCCACAATCTCCGCCCGCTGCTGCGGGTCACTCCAGCGCTTACGGATGTCGGCTGCTGTATTCGCCAGTGTACGAACCGTATCCGCCGTATGTTCAATAATCTTGATCACACGCAGTCGACCCTGCTCGTCGAGGTCGGCGATGATTTCGCGATCAATCGTGACGTGGCCGGTATCAACATAATATTTTCGGGGCGTCTCCTCGTCATCATCCACTAGCTGAGTCCCAACGGTATACCCTTCCTGCTCATCACTGAGCGAGCTGGGATGATCGTTGCGCACATAGGAACCAGGCACCGCACGTCCTGCGTCATCAATCTCTTCCTCGCTGATGAAGACAGGGTCGCCATCGAAATCGGGGTCACGGAACATGCGGGTCGCGCTATTGGTGTAGTCGAGGATGCTGAAAGTCAGTTTGCCGTAGTCGTCGCGTACTCGCGTCCCACGACCAATGATCTGCTTGAACTCAGTCATCGAGTTCACCACCCGCACCAGCACCACATTCTTGCAGGTTGGTGCATCCACCCCGGTGGTCAGCATCTGGGAAGTGGTGAGGATCACCGGGGATGTGGTCTCGGGGTCTTGGAAGCGTCCGAGATGCCCTCGGCCAATCGCGCCCTCATTCGCCGTCACCCGACAAACATAATCCGGGTGCTGCTGCACCAGATCAGCGTTAAGGTTAATGAGCGCCTGGCGCACCTCCAGGGCGTGTTCTTGATCGACACAGAACACAATAGTTTTGGCGAGCCGGTCAGTTTGTTGCAGATAGTCGGTCAAGTGGCGTGCGATGGCCTGCGTGCGTGCGCGCAAAGCCACTGCGCGCTCAAAATCCTGGGTCTGGAACTCATCGGGCGGAATCTCGCGCCCAAAGCGATCTAACTCACCAGGGCTTGGTTTCCAGCCGTGGGCATCATAGCTGGTAATAATGCGGTGGACGCGGTAGGGGGCAAGGAATCCGTCCGCAATGCCTTGCTTGAGGCTGTACTGATAAATTGGGTTGCCGAAGTAGCGGTAGGTATCAACGTTGTCGTCGCGCTTGGGCGTGGCCGTCAGACCGAGCTGGAAAGCAGGAGTAAAGTATTCCAGGATCTCACGCCAGTTGCTCGTCTCGCTGGCACTCCCACGGTGACACTCATCAACGATAATCAGGTCGAAAAAATCTGGTGCATACTCACGGTAGAGGCCGGGGCGATGTTCATCCTTTGCCAGTGCCTGGTAGATGGCAAAGTAGATCTCGCGCCCATAATTCACGACCCCGTTCTCAATCTTCCAGCGAGCCTTATCGAAAGGGGCAAAGGTCTTGTCCTTGGGGTCATCAACCAGGATATTGCGGTCGGCCAGATAGAGAATTTTCGGCTTCCGGTACGCGCCGATACGGTTCCAGCCAGCAGACCAGAGCTTCCAGCAAATCTGGAAGGCCACGACCGTCTTGCCCGTGCCGGTCGCCATCGTAAGCAAGATCCGCTGCTGGCCATTGAGGATCGCCGCAATCGTGCGGTTGATCGCAATCTCCTGGTAGTAGCGCGGGCTCTTGCCGCTCTGATGGTAGGCCGGAGTCAGGAATTGCTGCCCTCTGGTAGCGTCCTGCAAGCCCTTCCCAACGCTCAGGCGCGCCCACAACTCACGAGGGGTAGGGAAGGTATCGAGCGAGCGTTCCTGCCCGGTGAGGTAGTCGAACTCGATGATCCCGTGGCCGTTGGTCGCATAGGCAAACGAGAGTCCGAGGATTTCGGCATAATCCTTAGCCTGCTGCAAACCGTCTCCGGGGTGCTTGTAGGCTGCCTTCGCCTCGACAACCGCAATAAGGACATCGCGGGTGTAGCGCAGCAAATAGTCGGCGCGTTTGCCTCGGCGGCGGGTCTTCAAGCCATCCACAACAACGATACGGCCATCCGTAAAGGTTTTTTGCTCGTTGATCGCGTGGGGGTCGCTATCCCATCCCGCCTGCTGGAGCTTCGGCACGACATATTTACGGCAGGTATCCGCCTCGGTGATCATGCGCCCTCCTGATGTCGTAGATGGGAGATATGGTGGCACACACCAATGGATTATCACAGGCGAGTATAACATGATCTTTTTGGTGCGGAGCGATACGGAGAAACACAACGGGGGCGGCTCTCAAGTGAGAGCCGCCCCCGCTGTATGGGCAGAATGTTTTCCACAATTCTTGGTTGGTACCCCCAGCGGGATTCGAACCCGCGATCTTCACCTTGAAAGGGTGACGTCCTAGGCCGCTAGACTATGGGGGCGCATCGGGGGGTATTATAACAGGGGTGACGCAAGCTATCAAGTCGGCACATTCCCTGCTCGCTATGTGTTTGTCACAGATAAAGTGAACAATATCTCTTAAGAACTTGACTTTATGCCGCCCCGGCGCTACAATCGTAGCGCACGACGAACGCACGATTGAAAGGAGCTTGGCGCTATGGCGCGGATCTACGATAGCATTACCGATTTGGTTGGCAACACTCCGCTGGTTCGCCTCAACAAGGTGAACGACACCCACGCCACGGTACTCGCAAAGCTGGAGTTTTTCAACCCGGCGAGCAGTGTGAAAGATCGCATCGGCCTAGCGATGATCGAGACCGCCGAGCGCGAGGGCAAAATCACGCCCGGCGAAACGACCCTGGTTGAGCCAACGAGCGGCAATACGGGTATTGGCCTCGCTTTCGTGGCCGCCGCCAGAGGCTACAAGTTGATCCTGACCATGCCCGAGACGATGAGCGTTGAGCGACGTAAGCTGTTGCGCGGCTACGGTGCGGAACTTGTGCTTACTCCCGGTGCCGAGGGTATGCGTGGCGCAATCGCCCGCGCTGAGGCGATTGCCGCCGAACTGCCCAATAGCTTCGTCCCGCAGCAGTTTAAGAACCCGGCAAACCCTGAGGTGCATCGGCAGACGACCGCCGAAGAGATCTGGCGCGATACCGATGGTCTGGTTGATATTCTGGTCGGCGGTGTCGGCACCGGCGGTACAATTACCGGTGTGGGCGAGGTGATCAAGGCCCGCAAGCCCTCGTTCCGCGTCGTGGCTGTCGAGCCGGAGGCATCCCCCGTCCTCTCTGGCGGTAAGCCTGGCCCGCATAAGATTCAGGGCATCGGCGCGGGTTTTGTGCCCGATGTACTCAATACCAGCATCATTGATGAGATCCAGCAGGTGAGCAACGATGACGCCTTCGCTATGGCTCGTCGCCTCGCCAAAGAAGAGGGTATCTTGGTCGGCATCAGCAGCGGTGCCGCCGCCACCGCCGCCCTGCGTGTCGCCGCCCGCCCCGAGAACGCCGGTAAGGTGATTGTCTTCATCGTCCCCTCCAACGGCGAGCGCTACCTCTCCACCCCGCTCTTCAGCGAAGAATAATCTGGCGGAAATAGCCGATAGCCGGGCATCAAAGGATGAGGGATGAGGGATGAGGGATGAGGGATGAGAGGGGAGGATCCCTCATCCCTCATCCCTCATCCCTCATCCCTCATCCCTCCTGTACTACGGAGTCGGGGGGATGCGGGCAATCGCACGGCGGACGACATCGCGCACCTGAGCGTAGCTGATCCGGGAGACAGCTTCGATGGGCGACATCCAACAGGCGTCTGTGATGCCCTCGTCAAGGCGCGGGGTAGGCGGCACATGCTCGGCGTGGGCCAGGAAATAGGTGACCTGCTTATCGCGCCAGACATCGTGCTTGAAGACCGGGTAGACCATACGGTGCAGCAGATCGCCAAGCTCACAGACGATACCCGTCTCCTCAGCAATCTCGCGGACAGCGGCCTCAGCCTCATCCTCACCAGCTTCCAGATGGCCTTTCGGCAGCGTCCAGACGCCATACTTATCGCAGATGAGCAGAATCAACGGCCCCCGGTCGGGGTCGTAGCAGAAGACAACACCGCCGGCGGCGCGGATGAGATGAGCGCTCACTGGAGTCCAAACATGCGGCTGACGCTGCTCTCTAGCTGCACCCACCACTGGGCGAAGCCGCTGTTGCTTGTCACCTGCGAGATTTTCTCAAGCTGGCCGCTGGCCAGCAGCACACCCATCAGCACCATCAGTAGGCCGCTGATCAGACTGGTGCTGTGCAGGTAGAGCGTGCGCCCAAGGAGGTTTATCTCGAAGCCCTTGCCCCGGATCATCTTCCAGAACGAAGAGCCGTTACCGAGGCGATTGAAGAAGGTTGAGAGCAGGATCAGCGGCGTACCCAGGCCCAGGGAGTAGATAAAGGCCAGCACCGCACCCTGGAGAATAGCGACGTCGCTGGTGGTGGCCAGCAGGGTGAGCAGGGCACCCAGGATCGGGCCGACGCATGCGGTCCACCCCAGGGCAAAGGTAGCCCCGTAGAGGTAAGAGCCAAGGATCGTCGCTGCCGGACGCTCCTGGATTTGCGGGCCAGCAAAACCCTTGCCGAGCATGCCCATCACCCCGAAGGCGATGATCATCAGCCCACCCCAGAAGGTCAGGGCCGCACGATTATCGAAGACCAATCCGCTCAGGGCCGTGGCACTGGCCCCCAGCAGCGTAATGGTGGTGGCAAGGCCCAGGAAGAAAGCCACGCTCATCATAAAGACGCCGCGCTTACCCGCCTGGAAGGTGAAGGCAAAGTAGGCCGGCAGGATTGGCAGCGTACACGGCGAGAGAAAGCTGAGGACGCCGGCCAGGAAGGCTGGCAGCGCCAGCACCAGCACGCTGGATCCGTTGGTCAGGTAGCTCACACTCTCGCCGCTATTGCGGGTCAGCGTCAGGATGATCACGATTATCAGTACAGCAATTGCGCCAATGGCAAACAGCAGCCGACGCGAGATCGTGCGCTCTTTGACGGGCTGAGCCTCAGCGGGAGGTGACGACATCAGGTGCTCCTTAGCCTGGGTAGATCCGTCGCCCGCACGCGGCGAGATCGGCGGCGGCGGCGGGCATCTCGCCGGTAAAGTGTAGCCCTCGTCCCATTATAGCACCGCCGTGCCAAGGGCAACGAGTTCGACTCACCAAGGGAGTTTGTTGGGAGTGGCGTCTACAAAGGGTTGCTTACCACCAGTAAGGATATCCCACCAGCCAAAGTTCATCGCCAGCAGGTGATCAAGTTCGCGGGTGGTCTCAGACGACCGCAACGAGTCATTGGGCAAACAAAAGGCGGCGAAGGCCGAGGCCCGCAGCATGTGCAGCACCCCTTCCGACCAGCCCTCGCCTGCGTAGACGATACAGCCAGGCATACGCATGGCCTGAATATCATCTAGCGCGTAAGGAATCTTCTCGTCGGCGGTGCCATGGGTGGCCTGAAATTTACACTCGACAGCGTATGCTTGCTTGGCCTCTTCGCACACCAGCAAAATGTCAATACGCCGGTTTTTACCGATGATTGACTTGCCCGCAAAAACCTCGCGGTAAATGCTGATGCCCCGGCTCTGGTAGGTCTGGTTGATATAGCGCGCAATCAGAGTCGCGTAGGCGATGCTGGTAAGAGTCACAGAGTATTTCCCTCTCGTCGCATGAGGAACACATAGATACTATAACAGGACTTTGATCTCGCCATCCAAAGAATTAGCTTATTCCCCCGCACTATGTTATAATGAAACCGCTTTACTAGCAGAACGCCAGGCTGCGCCAGCCTGCGCGCGATTACCGGAGGAGGCACTCCTGTGGCGCTCGAAAAAGACGAAAAAGGCTCGATCATTGGCGATTACCAGGTTCATAGCAACGACACCGGATCCCCTGAGGTTCAGGTGGCGCTACTTACCGAGCGGATCAACCAACTGATCGATCATCTGCGCACGCACATTCACGATCACCACTCACGGCGCGGCCTGCTCAAGCTGGTCGGTCGCCGCCGCCGCCTGTTGAACTACCTCCAGAGCCGCGATAAAGACCGCTACCGCAGTGTGATTGAGCGCCTTGGCCTGCGTCGTTAGCCTGGGAGCCCATGCCACGCTGTACCGTCGCATGAGAGAACACTGGCGAGCGCCCTCGCCAGTGTTCTTGCGCGTTTAAACCGGAGGCGGTTGTTCGGGATTGGAGCGTGCAAAGAGCCGGTGGCTGTTTGTAGGCTCCAGTACCGAACCCCACTCCGGCGTCGGCTAACCGGCACGTGCCGGTGGCCCGGCCATAAGGGCCGAGATACCCATACCCGGAGGAATATATTCAGATGACCGAACGTCACGTCCATACCGTAAGCGCCGAGATTGCCGGCCGCACCCTGACCATCGAGGCCGGCCGTTTTGCCGAGCAGGCCGATGGCGCGGTGACGGTTCGCTACGGCGATACGGTGATCCTCGCGACAGTGGTGGGGTCCAAAGATGTCCGCGAGGGGATTGATTTCTTCCCGCTCACTGTTGACTACGAGGAGCGCATGTACTCAGCCGGGAAGATCCCTGGCAATTTCTTTAAGCGTGAGGGTCGCCCCACCACGACGGCAATCCTTACCTCGCGCCTGACCGACCGCCCCCTGCGCCCGCTCTTCCCCAAGGGCTACTACAACGAGGTTCAGGTTATTATCACCACGTTCTCGATTGATATGGTGAATGACCCCGGCCCAATGGCGATCATTGGAGCCTCGGCGGCCCTGGCGATCAGCGACCTTCCCTTCAAGGGGCCGGTTGGTGCCGTGCAGATGGCGCATCTCGATGGTAAGCTGGTGGCGAACCCGCCGATGGCTGACCTGGAGAAGAGCCGACTCGATCTGGTGGTGGCTGGCACCAAGGACGCCGTACTCATGGTGGAGGCGGGTGCCTACGAGCTCACCGAGGATGAACTACTCGATGCGGTGATGCAGGGCCATGCAATCTGCGCGCAGCTCTGTGAGATGCAGGAGGAACTGGTGCGGCTCTGTGGCCGCGCTAAGCGTGAGTTTACTCCTCCGGCGATTGACACCTCTCTGGAGGAGTCGGTGAGCGCGTGGATGGGTAAGCGCCTGCGCGAGGCCGTGCGTAGCAGCAGCAAGCAGGATCGCGAGGAGCGTACCTCGGCCCTCAAGGCTGAGGTTGTGAGCCACTTTAGCGCTGATGAGCCGGAGGAAGAGCTGCCCGCCCGTGTAAAGGAGGTCAGCAAGTCCTTTGAGAAGCTGCTCAAGGAAGAGGTGCGCAACGCCATCCTCGATGAGGGCATCCGCGTTGATGGCCGGGCTACCACCGAGATCCGTCCGATCACGGTGGATGTGGGAGTCATCCCACGGGTTCACGGCACGGGCCTGTTCCACCGTGGGCAAACCCAGGTTCTCACCGTTACCACCCTTGGCTCTCCGGGCGAAGAGCAGCGACTCGACGATCTCGGCATTGAGACGAGCAAGCGCTACATTCATCACTACAATTTCCCGCCCTTCAGCACGGGCGAAGCGAAGCGGATGGGTTCGCCGCGCCGCCGCGACATTGGCCACGGTGCCCTGGCGGAACGCTCACTCCTCGCCGTGCTGCCCAGCATGGACGAATTCCCCTATACGATGCGCCTCGTCTCTGAGGTGCTGTCGTCCAACGGCTCCTCGTCAATGGCCTCGGTCTGTGGCTCGTCCCTCAGCCTGATGGATGCCGGTGTGCCGATTAAGCGCCCAGTGGCCGGTGTGGCGATGGGCCTGATTACGGATCCCGACGGTCGCTGGAAGGTGCTTACCGATATTCAAGGGCTTGAGGATAACCTTGGCGATATGGACTTTAAGGTCGCGGGTACCTCTGAGGGCATCACCGGACTCCAGATGGACATCAAGACCACCGGGGTCACGTTTGAGATTATGCGTCAGGCATTCGCGCAGGCCCGCGATGGTCGTCTGTTCATCCTCGGCAAGATGAATGCGGTGATCAGCGCCCCACGCGAGGATCTCTCGCCCTACGCGCCACGAATCATCACGGTGCAGATCCCGGTCGAGAAGATCGGCGCGCTGATCGGCCCCGGCGGCAAGATGATCCGCAGTATCATTGAGGCCACCGGCGCGCAGATTGATGTTGAGGACGACGGACGGGTCTTTATCGCCACCGCCGACGGCGAGGCCGCGAAGCGGGCCGTTGCGATGGTCGAGGGTCTGACCCGCGAGGCCAAGATCGGCGATCTCTTCCTGGGTAAGGTGGTCAGCATCAAGCCCTTCGGAGCCTTTGTGAACATTCTGCCCGGCAAGGACGGCATGGTTCACATCTCGGAATTGTCCGAGACGCGGGTGGAGAATGTCGAGGACGTCCTCCAGCTTGGCGACGAGATCAACGTGATGGTGATTGATGTAGATCGCATGAGCGGCAAGATCAGCCTGAGCCGACGCGCCGTGCTTACCGGCGAGTCGGCGGACGACCGCAAGGCCGCCGGGGCTGCGCCGCGCTCACGCGATGGCGGCGACCGTGGCGACCGTGGCGGCCCGTCCCGTGGTGGCCCCGGTGGCGACCGGCCCCGACCCCGACGACGGGATTAATTGGGGCTGACGCCCTAAAATCAGTGTTTTATTGCCACAATGTGCCAGCTTTGCTGGCACATTGTGGCAATAAAATAAAGAATATGGAACATTATCTGGAATATGGCGGCGGCGGGCCGCCCCTCCACCTCGCGCCGGCCAATGGCTTTCCCCCGGAGGCGTATCGGCCCCTGGCCGATGCCCTCGCGCCGCAATTCCAAGTGCTTGGCTATCGCCCACGCCCGCTCTGGCCCGGCAGTGACCCCAACAGCGTCAGTTCGTGGCGCGACCTAGCCACCGATATGCTGGCCGATATGCAGCAGCGTGGCGAAGGCCCGTTCATCGGCGTAGGTCACTCGCTCGGCGGGATTATGACCCTCTATGCGGCGATCCTGCGTCCCGATCTTTTTCGCGGCCTAGCCCTGATTGACCCGGTGGTCTTCCCCCGGCGCATGCTGCTCATGCTCTGGGCCATGCGTCAGATTGGACAGCATCACCGTTCGCCGATTGTTCAGGGTGCCGTTCGTCGCCGCGACCGCTTTGCCAGTTCGGATGAGGCCCGCGCCCGCTATACCGGGCGCGGTGTCTTTGCGAAGTTGCACCCCGCTGCCCTGGACGGATACCTCGATGGTGGACTGCGCCCCGATGGCGATGGTGTCACGCTCTCCTGGCCCAAAACGTGGGAGGCGCACATCTTTAGCCTGGTGGCGATTGATACCTGGGACGCACTCAGCCGCCTGCGTCTGCCGCTGCTGATCATCCGTGGCGCACAATCCGATCTGCTCACAGATCGCACCTGGCGTCAGTTGCGCTGGCATCTTCCTAACGCCCAACTCGTCGGGCTGGAGGGCGGACATATGTTGCCGCTGGAACACCCCCATGCCGTAGCTGAGGTGATCAGGGAGTGGGCGACAACTCTGAGTCACGGGTAACTGCGCCCGCTACCATGAGTGTGGAGCGAACCTCGCTCCGCTCAGTAGCGGAGGCCCCTCATGGGACAGACAGTAATAGTTGGCCAGAAGGCCAGCATTCGGAAGACAATTACCGAGGCTGACGTAGTGCTTTTCGGCTGTGTAACCGGCGATATGAACCCCCTGCACACCGACGACATTACGGCGGGTGAGTCACGCTTTGGGAAGCGGATCGCCCACGGTATGATCGGGGCAGGCTTGATCTCTGCTGTACTCGGCATGCAGATGCCTGGCCCCGGCACGATCTACATTAAGCAGACCCTAAACTTCCGGCGACCGATCTTCATCAACGATACGGTGACGACGATGGTGGAGGTGAAGGCAATTCGCGAGGATAAGCCGATTGCCACGCTGAGTACGATCATCACCAACCAGGATGGCGATATTGTGCTGGAGGGCGAGTCGCTAGTTCTGTTGCCGTAAAGTAACGCTACCACACATATCATGCTGAGCGTAGCGAAGGGTTCCGGCGGGGGATAATCCCCCGTCGGAACCCTTCGCTACGATCCTTAGAAATTTGAACGGTACCGTGTAAGAAATCGTTACTTAAGTGACGAGAGCAGATCCAGGATCGCCGTCAGATCATCAGCACTGATCCGCGTCTTGAAGTCTCGCGGCATGACAAAATCGGGGCACGGGCCAGTTGGGCATACGAGCGACAGGTACGAGGAAGGCGAGAAAACCGACTCTTGCAGATACTCGCTGACGGTGGTCGCCGTGCCGGTACTCTTGTAGAGATCGGTGGTGATCGTATCGGCGGCCCGCGTGGCGATATGGGTAAGATTTGGCCCGACGATCCCTAGCGCCTCAGGAATCGTGTCAATCGTGTGGCAGCCAATACAGCCCATCGTGATCAGCACCTTCTTGCCGGCGGCCAGTCGCTCTGCAGAGATTGTTGGGGCAGAAGCGGTTAAGGCGGCGATTGTCGGGGCAGGGGGAAGGGTCGGCTCCATGATCGGGCCGCCCGGGGTTGGTGTCGCGTTCGTCTTTGCCGATACAGGCGGATTTTTTCCACAACCAGTGGTGAGGACAACCAGGAGCAGCGCGAGGCTTGCCAACACCGTAACCTTTAGGAACTTTTTGTGTCGTACTGACGGATTCAAGGTTCTGTTCTCCTTATAGTGCGAGTAAAACTATTTAATGCCTATCCGAATATCTTCAGAGTAGTCTCAGGAGCAGGACGTACCCGCTCCTGAGACCCCATAGATGGACTACGGCTTCCACGTCGCGGGCGTCGCCGGAGGCGGCCCTGCCGGATCCGGCACGAAGGCCGGCACCGCATCGCCCTTCGGACCCATGCTCTTCAGGAAGGCATAGACCGAGCGCAGATCCTTCTCGTTGAACTGGTGCAGGGCGAACCAGGGCATGTTCGGGTTCGCCGAGCGGGTCTTCATCATCTTCACGAAATCGTCTGCGGTGTAGTTCTTCGGAACTAGGCGTAGGTTGGCCGAGTAGACCGTGCCGTAGTTGCCGACGTTCTTCCGGCCACCCAGCAGCCAGTCGTCCTTCGGGGTGGTCTCGGTCCAGTTGGCGACGTTGGTCTTGAGATCGGCAGTGTGGCAGCTATTGCAGCGACCGATCCAGATGATGTACTCGCCGGCCAGTTCAGGCGTATCGCCCTGAACAAACGCCTCGGCCGGGGCTGTCTCAATCTTGTCCTGAGCAACCATATCCGCACGCGGCGTGGTAGTCGGAGCTGCAGTGGTCGGCGTCACCGTGCCGGTCGTCGCCGTGGGGGAGACGGATGCGGTCGTCGCGGTGGCAGTGACGGCGGGGTCGGTGGTTGGCTTTGGCGTCGAGGTTGCGTACAGCGTCGCCAGTTCACCCTTCGGCCCCAACTCCTTCAGGAAGGCGTAGATCGACGTCAGGTCCTTCTCATTCAGCCCACGGAAGTAGTTCCACGGCATGCGCGGATTATCCCGAGTCTTGAACCCGTCAATGAACTCCTTCAGAGTCATCTTGCCAGGTACGAGGCGCAGGTTGGCCGAGAAGGTCACGCCGGCGGCAGCCACGTTCTTCTCACCACCCATGACCCAGTTCTCAAGCGGAATGCGGCCCTCGTAAGGGCGGGTTCCCCAACCG
>CAIXLU010000642.1 GCA_903920315.1 uncultured Oscillochloris sp. | reverse complement strand
GGCGAGGAGGCGGTGAGGCGAGGTGGCGAGGTGGCGGTGAGGCGGTGAGGCGAGGTGGCGAGGAGACGGTGAGGCGAGGTGGCGAGGAGGAGGCGAGGTGGCGAGGTGGCGATGCCACCGCGTCCTCGCCAAACTCTAAAGCTGTTCTAAACCATGTCATTCTCCACGTCTCCGTGATCTTATGGTGTCGTATACGCGGAGTATGATCATCATGCCCTACGTATTTTGTTGTCTTGATACGCTATTTTTTTTGACATGAGTTGCTCGTTCACGTATCATAGGGTCGCATCAAGAAAATGTTTAAAGGAGCATCGCTATGCATGTGTATGCCCTTAGCCTGGAGAAAGGTGGGTGCGGAAAAACGGCGCTGGCAATCAATATTGCTGCAGCATTTCAGCAGATTGGCCTCCGTGTCCTTTTGATAGATCTCGACGCACAGGCGAGCGCCACCCATTGGCTTGGCGTAGACTCCGAGGCTCTCCAGGCAGATGAGAGCGTGCTAGGGGTGCTGAATGACGCGATGAAGAACCGCGTCTCGGCACAATCGGTGCGCAGCCGTGTGCGGGAAACAGATGAGGGCGTACACCTTCTGGCAGCCCACGGCATGATGGCTTCATTGCCAGCACAGCTAAGCTCCGCTCCGCTCGGCGGGCTGTTTCTGCTCAAGCAGGTATTCACCGACCTTGCCCAGGCGACGGATACCTATGACGTTGTTGTCTTGGATCTTCCTCCCGCCCGTGGCCCTGTCCTTGCCATGGCACTGGCCGCATCTACCCGCTGTCTGGCCCCCGTTCAGCCCGAAGACCTGGTGGTGCGCGCACTTAAGGCACTCATCACCTCCGTGCAGCAAGTCCAAGCCAATGGGGTCAACCCCGATCTTCAGTTGAGCATTATCCGAAATAAGTACGCACCGCGCAGCAATGGTGATCGTATATTTGATCAACTCCTCCGCGACCACTACGCCAGCCAGATGGTGCAGGCGGTGTTCCCGATCCGTGCGGTCCTCCGCGACTCGGCGGCCATGCAGCAGACGGTGTTTCGCTACACGGGAACCGACGCCACAGAGGTACGTGCGCTGTTCCTTCAGCTCATCGAGGAGCTTATGGTTTTGGACGGGAGGGGTTGATGCCACCAAAGTCGAATGATAAGATGCGGGAGCTTCGCGAACGCGCTGCCGCGATGATCAACCGCCCGCCGACCACGCTTGTACCTGACGCAACCCGCCCTGACGATCCTCCCCCCGTCCCAGAATTAGGATCAGCCGCTCCGACTCTGGGGCTGAGTACACACTTCGGGATGACGGCACTCGACCAGGTTGTGGACGGGCGCACCGTCCAGCGCATACCGCTCACCGCTATTGCGCCTGAGGTGCGTGAGGAGGGTCGGCAGCCCCGGTTCTTGCCACTGCCTGATGAGTTGCTTATCCAGGGTCGTCCTAATCCAGACTACGCCGATCTTATTGCTACCTTATATGATCTTGGGCGGTCGATCAAAGAGCGACAGATCCAGCCGATAGTCGTCTACCCAGGGGTAAGCGAGGTCGCGCCCACTGTGCGCTACCTCATTCTCGTTGGGCACCGGCGTTGGACAGCCGCGCACCTCGTCGGCATAACGGAGATTGACGCGGTCATTGTTGACCCGCCGAGTCCATCTGACCGGGTGCGCGTGCAGTATGCGGAGAACGAAGATCGGGCGGATTTCAGTGATATGGAGCGCGTGTGGGCGCTCCAGCAGATGAAACAAGCCTTGGACGATGCCCCATGGGAAGCGGTTGAGACGCGATTTCAGCTCAGCCGTGGACGACGGCAGGAGTTACTCCGGTTAGCGTCGTTCACCGCAGAGCAGCAGACACAGATAGCGCGCCTCCGGCTACGTGAGACGCAGCTGCGCCCGCTCCATGCGGCGGTGCGCGCCGGCGAACTCCCGCCCGCCCATGTGGACGCCGTACTCTCGCAGCTTGGTCGGCTAAGTACCCCTACGAAAGGCGCGACAGGGGAGACCCGGCCGCTGCTTGATGGGCCAACTATCGCGCGCGTGGTGGCACAAGCAAAGCGCAACGCACATACGCCGCCGCAGCGCCCGACTCCACAGTGGGTCACGGCCATCCAACAGCAGCTAGATCGAACGGACAGACAGGTGACGCGCACCCGAGCGCGCTTGAGCGAGCTGAGTGAGACGGACGCGGCCAAGCTACGCGCCCATCTGGAGTCGACGGCCCGCAGGATTCAGGAG
>CAIXLU010000641.1 GCA_903920315.1 uncultured Oscillochloris sp. | reverse complement strand
GCCGCCGCCCTGGCCGCCCTCTACGGGCCGGAATTGGCCCACAACCGGCGTTTCCTCAGTTGCTTCGCCCGCCTCCTGGCCGGATCAGGTTGCCGCAGCGCCGCCGGTGGCCTGGCCCTCTGGCTCAGTTACCCCGGCCTGAGCCACGCCGATAGCTTCGCCCTGCGTCTTGATGGCGAGGGCCAGCTTGATCAGGTGCGCCTGATCACCGTCCCGATTGACTCACGGATCGGCCTAAAAACCGAGTCCGCTCACCACGACGCCCCGCAGAGTAGTCTTTTCCGAAGCTGGATGCTCAGTCGCGCCGACGAGATTATCGAGTGCCTGGGCGCTATTCGCGCCGGCGACTGGCGCACGGTCGGGCAGTTCGCCGAGATGGACAGCATGCGCCTGCACGGCGTCACGATGTCGGGCAGCCGCGAGAACAAGCTGATCGGCTGGGAACCCGAGAACATCGCCCTCTTCCGCATGTGCAACGACCTACGCGACCAGGGGGTGCCGGTCTATGCCTCCACCGACACCGGGCCTACAGTTGTCTTTATCACCCACCGTGACCACGAGGACGCCGTGGTATCGGCCATCACCGGCCTGGGCCTGGGCCTAGAAACGATACGCGGACACATCGCTGGCCCCGCCGCCCTGATCGATTCCGACGAGGCACTCGCCGAGATTGGTGGGTAAGAAATACCTCCCTAAACTGGTTATGAAAAGGAGTCGAGCCTTGAGGCGGCCTTATCCGACCAAGCCTCGACTCCCCGCAACAACCCCAAGAGGATTGCTATACTTATTGACCACGCCCCCGCTACATGCTATACTTCGCCGGTGGCAGTGCGGCATCTAGTGGGGGTGTGCGTTTGTGTGCGCAAAACCGCCGTATGATTGAATAGCGCGGTGCCTAACAATGACTCTATCTCTCGCACTGTAGCAGTAGGCGAGTCCGTTTAGTCTGATGTGTCGCTGCCTGAGCATCGCAAGGCATACGATTCTGTCACGTAATGGGTTGGTCTCCTCGCTTGGTGCATTATTGTAGGGGAAGGTGTCGCTATGGCACAGACCCGTTTGGTGATTGCCGACGACGAGTCGATTATCCGCATGAACCTCAAGGAGACGCTTGTTGGCCTTGGCTACTTGGTGGTAGGCGAGGCAGGAGACGGCGTCAGTGTGATAAATCTGGCCCGTGAGCTTCATCCCGATCTTGTCCTGATGGACATCAAGATGCCGAAACTCGATGGAATTCAGGCCGCAAAGATCCTCACCGAGGAGAAGATCGCCCCGGTGCTGCTGCTCACCGCCTACTCTGACCGCGATCTCGTTGATCGAGCGAAAGAGGCGGGCGTGGTCAATTATGTGGTTAAGCCGTTCCGCGATGCCGAGTTGCTTCCTGCTATCGAGATTGCGATGGCCCGCTACCAGGAATTTCTGGAGATGGACAAGCAGATCTACGATCTGAAGGAGACGCTTGATACCCGCAAGCTCGTCGAGCGGGCCAAGGGTGTCTTGATGGACTCGCAGAATCTCAAGGAGGCTGAGGCGTTCCGCAAGATCCAGCAACTCTCGATGAATACGCGCAAGTCTATGAAGGAGATCGCGCAGGCCATCCTGCTGGCCAACGAGATCTAGTCGTGTCCGAGACGCCCCCGACGCCTGAGGGTCATCGGACGACAGATGTCCCTGCTCCCCGTAGGTCGCGACGATTGGCGGCTGCGCTGCCGTACGGTGCTACGGCAGTCGTGGCCGTTCTTTGTAGTGTGATCATCCAGATCGCTCTCAGTCCGGCCTCTGCACCTACCACCCCTCAGGATAGCTCCACATCGGCCTCGCAACCAGTTCCAACGGAAACCGTGACGCCCACCGTACTGATTCCGTCAACGCTCCCAGCCAACGAGAGCGGGCTTCGCCTTGCGATCCTCGACCTAGAGGCAACCGACCGCCGACTCTGGAGTGCGATCTACCTTTTGCGTGCCGCCAGCCAGATTGATGATGCTGTCGTCGCCCTTCAGTCCAACAATGTGGACGAGGTTGATCGCATCCTGCTCAACACTCGCCGATCATTTGACCGAGCTTACGTCTTCAGTGCGGAGCAGGAAAAAGGTCCGATTGACACTTTGCGCCTCCAGGTTGGTCAAGCCCGCGACGATCTCCACCTTCGGCCCGAGGGTCTCGACCGGAGTCTGCGCCAGATCCGTCGGCTCGTCCTCAGCCTTGTTGATGAGAGTGGAGGCGGATTGTAGGGGCGGCTCGTAGGGGCGGCTCGCGAGCCGCCCCTACAATCCGCCCCTACAATCCTCCCCCTACGTTGCCGACTTCCCCTTAAAATCTACAAACCGGTAGCCTACACCCCGCTCGGTGAGAATGTACTTCGGACTGGATGGATCCTGCTCAATCTTCTGGCGCAGATACGTAATGTACAGTCGCAGATAGTGGCCCTCCTCCCGGTACTCTGGTCCCCAAACCTTTGTCAGCAGCATTTCGTGCGTCTGTACATAGCCGGCATTCTGTACGAGATGGTAGAGCAGCCGGTATTCGGTGGGTCGCAGATTCACCCGCCCGCCATCAACCAGCACCTCGCGTCGGGCAAAGTCAATGCTCAGCCGACCATCCACCTGCACTAGGGTCTGCGGCACCGGCGGCGCGGCGTAGTGCCGACGCAGCACCGCACGGATACGACTCACTAACTCGCGATGACTAAAGGGTTTGCCAATAT
This sequence comes from uncultured Oscillochloris sp., assembly GCA_903920315.1. GTDB lineage: Bacteria > Chloroflexota > Chloroflexia > Chloroflexales > Chloroflexaceae > Oscillochloris. Next base: position 477 of record CAIXLU010000641.1, on the reverse strand, counting down.
AATCGTCGGCTCCGAGTTCTAGGCCACGAACCCGATCATCTCCCTCATCTTTGGCCGTCAGAATGAGTACCGGTACCTGCGAGAACTGCCGCAGTCGCCGCAGCGCCTCAAATCCATCCATGACCGGCATCATAATATCGAGCAGCACCACGTCAGGCATGTCATCACGCGCACGCTCAATTGCCTCTCGTCCGTTTGATGCGGTGGCAACCCGCATTCCCTCGAGTTCAAGGTTCAGCCGCATAAAGTTGATCATGCGCGGCTCGTCATCTACCACCAGCACAAGTTTATCTTTGAGTTCTGACATCGTCTCTCCCTATCTCGTCTTACGACAACGAGATTGTGCCACAGAAGAACACGGAAAGATACAGAAAAATCGCAATACCGCAGAAGTCACCCTGCCAGTCCAAGCGCCCGGCCCGTAAACGGGCGGGCTAGGTCTACGACGACCGCTGAAGCGGCCTCAGACAGGTCGCT
>CAIXLU010000640.1 GCA_903920315.1 uncultured Oscillochloris sp. | reverse complement strand
GCCCGTCATCTGCCAACCCCCGGCCCAACATGGCCTGTAGCCGACGCCGCCACCGGCGGTTTACGAACATATATTCTTTTTTATCGCTGTGGCGTTCTATTGATGCTCGTTCGGCGGCGCGGCTAAGGCGAACCGTTGGGCGGCTACAATTTCGCGTCCTCTTATATCTAGGAGTGATATTTTTTATATCGAGTATATATTAAAATACTTGAGGTGTTTTCCAATTCTTTACCTTGACAAGTGCAATATCAGGGTTATCATTGCAAGCATAAGGAAATTAACCGTCCCACACATCTCCAATTCCTTTTTGCATACTGATTACAGGTAAGTAAGGAGGTCAAACATGAATATCAGCCAGCAACTGGGTGAAAATATAATAACTCTTCTCTTAACTGCAATTATTACTGGTTTCCTGATTCCATATATCTTTAAACGCATTGATGATCGGAAGGAAATGCAGCAAAAGGAGACAGATGAACGAAAACGACAAGAACAACAAGAAACGGAAGCCAAATTAGCACGGCAAAATAAAATCATTGACGCACAAGTTACGTTCTTGGAGAGTTTAGCAGAACTTCTCTGGGAGCATCAATTGCTTGCAATAATGGTATCGTATTACTACATAGTTGTCGGAAATAACGAGTATCAGCAAGCAGTTGATAAATACCATGCAATGGCAGGCCAACTACTAGGACGTATTCGTGGAGAAATAAGTAAATCCCTTCGCCTGTCGCCGCAAACTACATACGAATTACTGACAAACTTCTATTACAAAGATTTATTAATGTTAGATCGACGTTTAGAAGATCTCATTCGCACTACCAAGGAGGGCAAAGACACAAAAGACGGGTGGGCGAAGTTTAATATATCTACAGTTCGCGAATTTGCGAAAAGAATAGATGAATTAATCAATGAAGTCGCTTTGAGTTTACAATTAAAAGAAAGAAACGTAGATTCTAAAACTGCAATACCGCATAAGTAACGCTGTGAGGAGAATGGGGTATCATCGGTTCGCATTCCGACAAAGGAAGAACCGATGAAGACCCCAAAGCGATTATATCCGAGTGCGCGCATCATCTACCACCCCGAACTGTCGGCCTGCCCCGTATGCGGAGGGTCATTGATGCTGATGAACACGTTGCTGTGGGACAAGACGGTTCAAACGCTGGACGGGGTGCGCTCGGTGGCCAGCCGCCCGGCCTGCTGCGCCGACCTGCAGTGTGCGGGGGCCAGCATGCGGCTACGCTCGGTCATTGCTCAACAGGTGGCCCTGCCCCACACGACCTATGGCTATGATGTGGTCGTGCGGATCGGCTGGCAGCGCCAGACGCGCTGCGCCACCTATGCCGAGATCCACACGGATGTGACGCCCCACATCCAGATCGCCGAGTCGCAAGTGCGTCGCCTGTATCAGCAGGTCTATTTGCCCTTGCTGGCCTGTCACGAACAGCAGCACACCGACCGCCTGGCCCAGGCTGCCGCGCAGCATGGGGGGTTGGTCATCGCGCTCGATGGGCTGGCCCCTGAGGGTGGTGAACCTCAACTCTGGTGTATGCGCGAATTGCTCACCGGGGTGATACTGCGCAGCGGCTGGTTGAGTCGCCAAGATCAGCCGACCTTCGAGGCGTTCTTGCAGCCGCTGCAGACGTTTGCCTGGCCGATCCGGGCGCTGGTGAGCGATAAACAGCGTGGCTTGCTGCCGGCCATTGCCAGCGTGCTGCCGAACCTCCCCCATCAGTTGTGCCAGACCCACTACCTGCGCAATCTGGCCGAACCCCTCGCGGAGGCCGACTCGGCGTTGACAGTGACGCTGCGCAAGGCCGTCCGGGTCTCCCTCGGGCCGTTGCTGCGTGCCGACCAGCCGCCTGACCCAGCCCAGCCGGGCCTCTTGACCATGACTGGCGTGCTGGAGACGCTCCCCGTGGTCACGGACGTGACCCCGAACACACCAACGCCAGTGATAGCGGAACCCGCCGCACTGCCTACAACGGAGACCAGCACGGCGCTGCCCGAGCCCCCCGAGCAGGCCACCGTTACGGAGACCAGCACGGCGCTGCCCGAGCCCCCCGAGCAGGCCACTGTTGCCTCGGTGGTGGCCCACCTGCTCCGCCGAACGCGCTATCTGCTGACGCTTAAAGGGCGCCCGCCGCTGCGCTTGGCCGGAATCGAAACCTACGCCAACCTGCAGGAGGTCATCACGCGCTGCCAGCGGTTGCTGGCGCATCGACACGAGCCCGACCTCACGCGCCTCGTCTGCGGCCTGCAGACGGCGATGGAACCGCTGGCCGCTACGGTGGCGGAACTGCAGTTGGGGGCGGGCTGGATGGCACGCATCACCACAATCTTGTCTCCCGCACCAGATGCCAGGCCGACGGCGGTGCAGGTGGCGCAGCAGTTGCAGACCTGCCTCACGCAGCTCGATCAGGAGGAGGCTCCTCCCAATCTGGTAGCGTTCCGGCAGCACCTCCAGAAGGTTAGCCGCAGCTATTGGCCGGGGTTGTTTCATTGCTATGACCACCCGGACATCCCTCGTACCAATAATGAGATGGAAAGCCTCTTCCGTGATACGCAGCGTCGGCTCCTACGCACCACCGGCCAGAAAGGGCGCACCCGGCGCATCCTGCATCGCAGCGGGGCCTGGGAACTCATGGCCCGCCTATCGACCGAAGCCACGAGCCTCGCCGAGCTCCGGCAGATTGCCCCAGGCGACGTGGCCAATGAGCGGCAGCGCATGCGTCAGCATGCGGAACGCTTTCGCCTGCATACCCGTTCACCGCGCCAGACCACGGCCCAGTTCGATCGGTTGGAACAGCAATGGTTCGCGCTGCCATCAATCACCACAGCGTGACTTATGCGGTATTGCCTAAAACTAAACAGGAATAAACTGCGAACCACTCAACATCCGCTCGCACGGGATGCCGTATACAATTATGTCGTATCAGCCAATACCTTCGCCAAAAAGTTAAGGCTGTGACAGATGGCTTCCTGACGCGGAATCCGCTGTCAATAGCCCAAAAGTAGTATGCACGCGTGTTCTGGGAGTAATCCTCGAAACCGCTATGGG
>CAIXLU010000639.1 GCA_903920315.1 uncultured Oscillochloris sp. | reverse complement strand
CACTATGACTGGTGCTTGTTGCTTATGATAGCACATCGCATACGCCAATACTCTACGTATCGTCCATAAAAATGGGGTTGTTGCAAAGTCCTGCCACCGTATCGCCGTGGGGCTAAGGCCGGTATTTTAGCAGTGTGCGGCACGTTGAACAAGTTATGATACAATCAGCGCGCATAAAGTAAGAAACCGGTGGCCAAAATCGGGGGCTGAGGCTACGCGCCTAACCGCCGGTTTCTGTCTGCCGAACACGTATACAATCTAACCAGAGGAGATCATCGCCACTATGCGTTATGACATTACCAACATTGAGATTGAGGATTATCTGACGGCGCTGATGCCGCCTCGCGAGCCGGTACTTGCCCAGCTTGAAGAGCGTGCCCGCCAGCAGGGGCTCTCACTCGTTGGTCCCGTCCAGGGTCAGTTCCTTTACATACAGACGTTGGCGATGAACGCCAAGAAGGCACTGGAGGTTGGGATCACGACGGGCTACGCGGCCCTTCACCTGTTGCATGCGCTCAAGCAGACGGGCGGGCACCTGACGGCGATTGAGCGTCATGAGGATCGGATCAAGATCGCCACGGGTGTGATTGGGGAGGCTGGCCTGAGCGATAGGATGACGCTGCTTCACGGCGAGTGGACACAACTGCTACCGACGTTGGAGCATAACTACGATCTGATCTTCCTCGATGTCTTGCGCAGTGCGGCCAACTCGGGCCAAGCCACCGAGTCGCTGGATCTGTGCGTGCCCTTGCTGCGCCAGGGCGGCGTGCTGATCGCCGACAATGTGCTCTGTAGCGCTCAGGTGCTTGAGGAGGATGCGCCGCCTGTCGTCCGTGGCATCCAGGAGTTCAATAAGGCGCTGATGAACCACCCGCAGCTTGAGTCGGTGATCATCCCGCTGCGCGATGGTGTGGCGATCTGCCGGAAGAAGTAGCGGGAAGCCGTTTCGAGAGCAAAAGTCGTCCTGTCTTAGACAGGCTATGAAAAGGAGGAGTCAAGGCTTTAGCCGGCTGAAGCCTTGACTCCTCCTTATTTATGACTCCAAAAGAATTGCTCTATACTCTCACAGAAGCTCCGGCACCTCAAAGCGATAACCAATACCACGCACCGTCTGGATAGAGCGTGGACGGGCGGGATCTGGCTCGATCTTCTCGCGGAGCCAGCGGATATGGACATCAACCGTGCGGCTATCGCCGATAAAGTCAATTCCCCAGACCCGCTCAAGGAGCAGATCACGCGAGAGAGCAATGCCACGGTTGCGGACGAGGCATGTGAGCAGATCAAACTCCTTATGGGGGAGTGTGATCTCGTTGCCCTCGCACCAGGCGCGGCGGCTGCTGGTATCAATGCGCAGGGTACCGGCCTCCAGCACCTCACGGGCTCCCGCGCGAGGTTGGCGATCACTGCGACGCATAATTGCGCGCACGCGGGCTAGAAACTCGCCCAGGCTGAAGGGCTTGCTGATATAGTCGTCGGCCCCAAGTTCGAGTCCGGCGATGCGATCAACCTCGTCCTGGCGGGCGGTGAGCATCATGATTGGGACATCGCTCTCCTGTCGGATGATCCGGCAGACGGAGAACCCGTCGAGGAGCGGGAGCATAATGTCGAGGACAATCAAGTCGGGCTGTGCACGGCGGGCCTGATCGAGTCCCTGCATGCCGTCAGCGGCGATGATGACGCTGTAGCCCTCACGCTCCAGATTGTAGCGTAGCGTTTCGGCCAAGGTGGTTTCATCTTCGACGAGCATGATAGTAGACATGGGGATTGTGCGCAGGTTTCCCCACGCGCTCCTTCCTCACAGTGAGAAACGCCAACCCACCGGCGCATGCGCGCAGATATGGCCGGCGTCAATCGCCTACTCACACCGCAGTGTGATTCTGGTCGGGGCGGAGGGATTCGAACCCACGACCCCCGCGTCCCAAACGCGGTGCTCTACCAGGCTGAGCCACGCCCCGATGAGCTAAGGGTAACAGGAAGGGCAGTGGATGTCAAACGAGTAAGCAAATGTCCCCTCCACCACAGATGCGGTACAATGGGTATGTCGTGATCAGCGTGAGCAGACAGGTTTGTGATGAGCACCGTGATCCTCAGCGATGCCCGCTTTGGCGCGCACACATGGTACGGGCACCCCGAGTGCGCAGATCGGCTCGATGCGATTATGGAGGCAGTTACGACGTCTCGTCTGCTCAGTGATCTGTGCAGCGTTGCGCCGTACCCTGCACCGGACGCCGCACTGATGGCCGTGCATACCCCCGAACTGCTCTGGCGCGTGCGCCAGCTTAGCAGTTATGGCGGCGGCCAGATTGATGGCGATACGTATGTGACGATAGATTCGTGGGATGCCGCCCAGTACGCGGCGGGTGCGGCGATGGGCGCGGTAGACGCCGTGCTGAGCAGGGGGCATCATAATGCTTTTGCATTGGTGCGACCACCCGGCCACCACGCGACGCCGGGGCGGGCGATGGGCTTCTGCCTGATCAATAACATTGCGGTGGCTGCCCGTCACGCGATCAGCCACTACGGCTTGGAGCGAGTGGCGATTGTGGACTTCGATGTTCACCACGGCAACGGCACGCAGGATATTTTCTACGACGACCCGCAGGTGCTGTTCATCTCTACCCACGCCGCGCCCTTCTACCCCGGCACCGGGCCGATGGCGCAGGTGGGTACCGCCGGGCCGGCCGCCGGGAAGACATTGAATATCCCGCTGCCCTTTGGCGTGGGCGATATTGGGTATGCCCATGTCTTCGAGGATCTGGTGGCACCGGCCCTGCGCCGCTTCAAACCCGAACTGCTGCTTGTCTCGGCGGGCTATGATAGCCACTGGAAAGATCCGCTGGGGCCGATGGTTCTCTCAACATCTGGCTATGCTCGGCTCACTGCCGATCTGCTGGCCCTGGCCGATGAGCTGTGCGATGGGCGGATTGCCCTGGTGCTGGAGGGTGGCTACAGCCTGGAAGTCCTTGGAGCCTGCACGGTCGCCGCGCTACGGTTGCTGCTTGGCCGCGACCCCGGCCCCGACATGCTTGGCGGTGCGCGCTCGGTTGAGCCTGATCTGAGCCACCTGATCGCGACGATCCGCGAGCGGCACCCGCTGTTTGGAACATGATGGGGGATATATCATGATCGCGGTGATTAACTATGGCGCGGGCAACCTGCCGAATGTGGTGCGCGCCCTGCGCCATGTAGGTGCCGACCTGGAAGTGACGGACGATCCTGCGGCGGTGCGAGCAGCCGATGCAGTGGTGCTACCCGGTGTCGGCGCGACCGCCGACACGATGCGCAGCCTGCGGGATCTCGGCATTGCTCAGGTGCTGCCTGAGGTGGCCGCATCAGGACGACCTTTTCTGGGGATCTGTGTGGGCATGCAGGTGCTGCTCGGGGCCAGCGAGGAATTTGGCATGCACCCCTGCCTTGGCGTGGTAAACGGCACCGTTCGACGTCTCCCCGCTGACGCCGGTAAGATTCCGCAGATTGGCTGGAACCAGGTGCGCTATCGCCCATCCTTCGCGGGCCATCCGCTGTTCGCCGATATTCCCGATGGCAGTGACTTCTACTTCGTCCATTCCTTCTACTGCGCGGTAGACGACCCCGCCATTGTGGCCGGACAGACCGACTACGGTATTGACTTTCCAAGCATCATTGTGCGCGATAACCTCGCCGCCGTGCAGTTCCACCCCGAAAAAAGTGGGCGCTGGGGCCTTCAACTCCTACGAAATTTTGTACAGATTTGCGTACATTCAGGTACACATCAGACAACCATGTGATTCGCGCACAACACCCGATGAAAAGAGTCGCTGGTGTCCGGCTATCGGCTATCGGGTATTTTTACATCAGGTGACGTTATAATGGACATTATTCCTGCAATTGATCTCAAAGATGGCCGCTGTGTCCGGCTTTACCAGGGAGACTTCGCCCAGGCCACGGTGTATGGCGACGACCCGGTGGCGATGGCGCGGCGATGGGCAGATCTGGGGGCCACCCGGCTTCATGTGGTTGACCTTGATGGGGCCAAGAGTGGTCGCCCGGTAAATACCGACACGGTACGCGGAATTGTGCGCGCCCTGAAGATCCCGGTGCAACTCGGCGGCGGTCTGCGCCGTGAGGAGGACATTGTCACCGCGCTGGCGCTGGGCGTGGAGCGGGTGATCCTCGGCACGGCTGCGGTGGAACATGCCGGCCTAGTGGCGCAGATGGTAGCCCGCTTTGGCGAGCAGATTATTGTCGGTGTGGATGCGCGCAATGGCATGGTGGCCACCGATGGCTGGACAAGCACTGCCGATGTGCGGGCGCCCGATCTGGTGGAGCGCATGGCGGCCCTGGGGGTACGCCGGGTGATCTACACCGACATTAGCCGTGACGGTACGTTGACCGAGCCGAATTTTACGGCCATGGCCGAACTGATTCGGCCAGACGGCCCGGCAATCATCGCCAGCGGAGGTATCGCCGTCAGCGAACACCTGCTACGCCTGGCCCACCTCGGAGCCGAAGGGGCGATTGTGGGCAAGGCGCTCTATACCGGGGCGATTGATCTTGAGCAGGCACTCGCTGCGCTACGTGCGTGAATGCACAATTCACCAACATGAAAATAGCCGATAGCCGATAGCCGATAGCCGATAGCCGGACACCAGCGGCCATTTTCATCGCGACGATGTGAGCCTTGCACATGAACGTCTATTGTGCATTCTGAATTGAAGGAATACCCATGACCAACCCCGACCTGACAGCGAAGTATGAAGAAGAGCGTCTGCGCGCCCATGGCCAGTCACAGATCGTGTACCTTCAGGGTCAGATTGATGAGCTACGCAGGCTGCTGAAGGATCAGACCAATAAATATAACTGGGCCATGGAGCAGGTGCGCAAGACTGAGGCATCGGTCGTTCAGGTGCAGAGTCTCTTCGATCAGCATGCCGAGGATGTCACGCAGTCTACCGATGCGGCACGGCGCGATGTGATCGGCCTGCGTCGCGAGGTAGCCGGGGCGCTGATGAAGATTGACGAGAGCGTGAAGCCGTTGCGCGAGATGCAGGCTCAGATCCAGCAGGTTGCCGATGCGCGCAAGCAGGATCGGGACTTTGTCTCGGGTTGGTTTGGCCGCATTGAGTCATTGGAGCAGCAGATCCTGACGCTCCTGGCCCAGATCAAAGAGGTTGACGAGCGCCAGCGCCAGTATGTGCTTCAGCTCGACCGACTGCGCGAAGCGGACGCTGTGGCGGTACAGGAGGCACGCAAGGTAGGCGATGAGCTTCAGATCGAGAAGCTGAGTCTTCGTCGTCTGGCGGCAGAAACGCAGCAGCAGGTGGTTGATATCCACCCCATATTGGCGGAACACGACTCGCGCATCATCCGTATTGACGAGATCCGCCAGCATATTGATCTCTTCGCGGAGACGCTGCCCAAACAGTATCTCGATCTAGTTTCGCGATTTCCCGACATTATCACCGATATTAAGCGGGTGGAGCGGCTCTCCACCGAGCGCTTTCTGATGAACCAGGAGCGGCTGGAGGATATTCGCCAGCAGGCCGACGAGAAGATCAGTATGCTTCAGGAGGCCGATGAACAGCACTTGCGCCAATTGACCTCGTGGCTGGAGCGGATTGATGGGTGGGTGCGCGAGTTGGAGCAGCGCCAGAGCCGAGCGGCATCACGTCTGGAGGCTGCTCAACTGGTGCATATGGCCCGGATCGTAGAGATAGAAACCCGTGAGATGGATACGCTCACGAATCTCTTCTCCAGCGTCCGCAATCAGTTTGAGCGGATCAAGGCAGCCCAAATTGAGGCGAAGGGCGGGGAGGAGTAGAGACGCCCCGCCGGGAAGAGACGCCCCGCCGGGGCGTCTCTACTGTCGTTCGAGGACGAAGATGCGTGGGTGAAGACCACCGAGATCAATGCGGATGGCACTGTGCAGGCTCCACTCGGGCCGGTTGCCGATGAGGTATTCCATCAGGCGCACCTCGTGGGAGAGCAGGACGCAGTGGCTGCCGGGGCGAGCCACGCGGGCAGCCTCGTTGAGCAGGGCCGGGTAGAGGCTGAGGTTCTCGGCGTGCGAGCCGACCAGGTGGCCAAAGGGCAGGTCGGCGCAGATGGCGTCAATGCTCGCGTTATGCAGCGGTAGGCATGTGGCGTCCCACGGATGCAACTCGCAGCGCGCCGTAAGGTCGGCGGCGGCGACGTTGGTTCGCGCACACGTAAGGGCCGCAGGGTCAGTATCGCAGCCAAAGGCGCGGCGGGCGGGGCCGATCAGCAGCCGCTCGATCAGCAACGACCCCGAGCCGCAGCCAATATTGAGAAAGCGGTCGTCGGGGGCGGGCGCGGTGAGCCGGGCCACGGCGCTGGCCACCGCGCCGTTGAGCGCGCCCTCGCGGTTGCAGACACGCCAGGGCCGGGTGGCCAGGGGCCGAGGCGACAGGCGTATAAGCAACTCCCAGCCCTCGCCATCGGCGGCGCGGCGCAGGCGCAGCAGCAGGTCGCCGTCGTCGGCACCGACACGCAGGCCGGTGCTGGCCGAGATCTCGGCCTTGAGCCGGGTGAGGACGGTTGACTCGGCACCGGCAGCGCTGAGGAAAAGGCTGGTGAATATGCCCGGCGGGTGCAGGCGACGCACCTTGTCAATAAGCGCCAGGATGTTGCGGAAGTGTTCGTCGCCGAGCAGAGCTTTGGGCCGAGGGACGGGGAAAGCGCGCACGAGGTAGACCGACTGGGCGGTGCGCAGGTTCAGCAGGGCGCGTAGATCGCCGCTGTAGTCTACGCCGATGACACAGGGCGGGCCACCACGATCAAGGCGGGCGAGCGGGCCGAGTAGGCGCATCTCGTCGCGGACAATAGGTTCCAGGCCGTCGGCGGTGATGACTTCAATACGAGTGGAGCGCCCGACAGGGCGCGGGGGTGTTTTTGCCATAGCGCTTATAGTACCGCAGGTTTGGGTGCCGCACGCTTAGCAGGCGGGCTTTGGCGGTATAATGTCCCGGTGCGTGCGCAAAACTGTGCGCCCAAGAGAGCTATGGGACAAGCCGATCTCCAGCCGAATACGATACAGCGCCGTGCCAGCGCTACGGCCCGCACCGAAGGTGCGGGCGTTGCGATTCTGCGCTCGTTGCTGATTGTGCTGGCCCTGGCCTGTATCGTTGGGGTCATGGCCTATCAGGCTCCGCCGAGTGGCCGGGTGCGGGTGGGTTGGCTGGGCGATAGGCTCTTCCTCGGGGCCGACCCAGGGCTGGGCGCGGAGCCGATTGTACGCGGGGATTTCTACGCCGATGATGTGAACCAGGACTCGCCCACTGGACGCAGTCGTTGGACACGTGAACATGCCCGGCTGACTCTGCCGAATATCGGGGCGGGCGCGGATCTTGATCTGGCGGTGGTCGTTCAGGGCTGGCCCGCCGATGTGCTGCGGGCCGATGTTCACCAGCCAACGGTGACGGTACTTGCCAATGACACATCCCTCGGCGAGTTTACGCCAAACCCTGGCTGGCAAACCTACCACTTTCGCATTCCTGCCGCCGCCCAAACGGGCGGCGACTTGATGATTGACCTGCGTAGCTCGCAGACATTCACCGATACCTTTGGCTTTGGCGACGACCCGCGCCCGAAAGGGCTGCGATTGGCGGAAGTGCGTGTCGCTCCGGCAAGCAGCCAGCTTATCGCGATCTACCCACCGGCGTGGCGAGCGGTGCTGCTCCTCTGCGTGAACGCCCTGCTGCTGGTGATCATCCTCTCTCGCCTACTCAGTTCCACGCCGGTGATCTACACCCTGACCATCGTGGGCGTTGGGGTGGCCGGGGTTGGGCTTGCCAGCCTACGGGTGTGGATGGGCGCGGCGCTGCTGGTGGCAATAGCGGTACAGACGGCGCTACTGATCACAGTCTGGCGCGGCGAGATCATGGCGCTGACGCGGGCGATGGTGCGACGCTACACCATCGGTCACGGCCTGGGCTACGGCCTAGTGATGGCAGCCTTGGTCTGGCTGACCTACAGCATGGCGCAACCCCTGGGCTGGCTGGGTAGCCAGGGTGGGACGCTGTTCTGGAAGATCTTCCCTGACTCGATCCTCTACAGCCTGCTGAGTGTTGGCCTGCTTACCCTGGGGCTAACCCTCGGGCGCGAGGGGCTGCCACACCTGACGGATCGGATCGTTAGCGCAGTTGGTTCGCGGCGCGGCGCGGCTATTCTGCTGGGCCTGTTTAGTTTGATCTGGCTGAGCTATGAGGCGGTGGTGATTGTCCAGTTGCCCTACGTGGGCCACGCCGACTACGCGGATAACGCGGTGGTGGCACGCAACCTCGTGGCCGGGCGCGGCTGGGTGGTGGACTACGTCACTCAGTTTTACCGGCTCCACACCGGACTAACTCGCCCGCAGGAGACGTGGCCGCTGCTCCAGCCGCTCTGGATCGCGCCCTTTTTCCTGCTCTTTGGGGCCACATCCTGGGCGGCGAAGATGCCCAACCTGATCTTCAACGCTTTGCTGATCGTACTCATTTTCCAGATCGGCTCACGAATCTGGGATCGGCGGGTGGGCTTGACGGCGGCGATCCTGGTGCTAACAAACTATCTCTTCTTCCGGCTGACGATCTACGCCACCAGCGACTTGGCCTTTGTGGTGTTTAGCCTGGGCGCGCTGTATGCGCTGTATCGGGGGGCAGGGGTCAGGGGTCAGGGGTCAGGGGTCAGAGGTCGGACTCCTGCCTCCTACCTCCTGCCTCCTGCCTCCTGCCTCCCGGCTTCCCGCCGCTGGCTGCTGGCCTCGGGGATTTTGTCTGGGCTGATGATGCTGCAGAAGCCGAGCGGGGCGGTGATTGTGGCCGGGATGGGACTGTGGTTGATTGCAGATTTGAGATTTAAGATTGTAGATTGGAGGAGGGGTGGGCGGCAATCTCAAATCTCAAATCTCAAATCTATAATCGCCTGGGCGGCGGTCGCCCTGCTGATACTGTCGCCTTACCTGATCCGCAACATGATCACCTTCGGCACGCCGGTCTTCTCGACAGAGAGCTATGACGCCTGGGTGCTGGGCTACCGGGGCAACAGCGGCGATGCGTGGCAGGAGATCTACAATGTCTTCACGCCAGAACTGGGCGGCGCGGGGCTGCCGGATCGCAGTTGGATCTTGCGCTGGGGCTTTGACGCGACGACGGAGAAGCTGCGCGTGCAGGCCGCCGAATTG
>CAIXLU010000638.1 GCA_903920315.1 uncultured Oscillochloris sp. | reverse complement strand
CGCCCGCTGGAGTGTTCTGGCCCCTGGCCCTCGTAGCCGTGAGGCAGCAGCAACACCAGGGCCGGATCCTGGCCCCACTTGGCCTGCCCCGATACAATAAACTGATCAATGATCACCTGCGCGCCGTTGGCGAAGTCGCCGAACTGGGCCTCCCAGAGAACCATCGTCCCCGGCGCATGCGAGCTATAGCCATACTCGAAGGCCAGCACCGCCGCCTCGGAGAGTGGACTGTTATAGACTGCGAAGGCCGAGCGGGCCTGCGGGATGCTGTGCAGCGGAATAAACCGCTCGCCGGTGAGCGAGTCGTGCAACACCAAATGGCGCTGACTGAAGGTGCCCCGCTCGCTGTCCTGTCCGCTCAAACGGATGGGCGTGCCGTCGGAGAGAATGGCGGCGAAGGCCAGGGATTCAGCGTGCGCCCACTCGATCCCGCCGACATCGTGGATGGCCTGACGGCGGCGCTGGAGCATACGCTCCAATTTGGGGTGCGCCGTAAACTCAGCGGGCCGGTCGAGCAGCGCCTCGTTTAGCTCAATCAGTTTGTGGGTTGATACCGGCTTGGCGTAGACACTCGGGCGCAGTTTGGGCTTATCTACAACCCGAGTCTTTGCCGGTGGCGGGGCTTCAGTGGCGAGGCGCTGACGCTCACGCACGGTATCAAATGCGTGCTGGAGCTTATTCGTCACATCATCGAGCATGCCCTGGGCCTCGTTCTGGGTGATCACACCCCGGCGCTCCAGATCGCGTGCCCAGATCTCGCGCACCGTCGGGTGGTTGCGGATCTTCTCGTACATACGCGGCTGAGTGAACTCAGGCTCGTCACCCTCGTTGTGGCCCCAGCGCCGGTAGCCCACCAGGTCAATCAGAAAATCCTTCTGGAACTTCTCGCGGTAGGCCCAGGCCATACGCGCCACCGCGATACACGCCATCGGCTCATCGGCATTCACGTGGACAATCGGGATCTCGAAGCCACGGGCCAAGTCAGAGGCGTACAAGGTGCTGCGCGAGTCCTTGGTGTCCGTGGTAAAGCCGATCTGGTTGTTGAGAATAATATGGATCGATCCACCAACATGGTAGCCTTCTAACCGCGAGAGGTTCAGCGTCTCGGCCACGATACCCTGGCCGGGGAAAGCTGCGTCGCCGTGGATGAGGATCGCCAGGGACTCTTTCTCGTCCTCCTGGGGATAGCCGGGGCGGGTGCGCTTCTCCTGGGCAGCGCGGGCGCGACCGACAATCACCGGGTTGACGAACTCCAGGTGGCTCGGGTTAGGTGCCAGGGTAATCGGCATCTCGGTGACGCCGCTCTCGCGGTACGCCTTACGGGCACCCAGATGGTACTTCACATCGCCCGTCCAGCCGGTGTAGGTCTCCTTACTGTAGTCGGGGGTGTGGAACTCGCTCAGGATGGACGAGTAGGGCTTGCCGAGAATATGCGCCAGCACATTCAATCGGCCACGATGCGCCATCCCAATCACCACCTCGCGGGTGCCTGCGACCGCCGCGTTGCGGATGATCGCGTCAATCACCGGGATGATCATATCGTTCCCCTCGATGGAGAAACGCTTCTGACCAGGCAGCGACTTGTGCAAAAAGCGCTCAAAACCCTCAACCTCACTGAGCCGCTCCAGCAACTCGCGCTGGCGGTCGGTGTCGAAGTTGCCGAAGAAGTAGCGATCCTCCGCCTTCTCGCGGATCCATTCCCGCTCCTTGTAGTCCTGGATATGGTCGGTCTCGTAGCCAATCTGGCCGGAGTAGGCTTGACGCAGGCGCTCAACACCATCGGCGGCGGTTATCGAGAGTGCGGCCAGCGGGCCGCGCACCATTGCCGCCGGCAAGGCTGCCAAATCGGCATTGGTAACGCCGTGGGACGAAAGTTCTAGGCCGGGGTCGCTGGG
>CAIXLU010000637.1 GCA_903920315.1 uncultured Oscillochloris sp. | reverse complement strand
GCTCGTATACTGCATCCCAGGTCATGCTGCGCTGAACGCGAGCCGCGCCAGTGCTGCCCATGGCGCGGGCTAGTTCACGGTCGCCCAGGAGCCGGTCAATCGCCCCGGCGAGGGCGTGCACGTCGCCGAAGGGCACCAGCAGCCCGTCTACGCCGTGGCGAATCACAGCGGGTACGCCGCCAGCCAGGGCACCCACTACCGGCACCCCGTAGCACCACGCTTCCAGGTAGGTAATTCCAAAGCTGTCCGTGCGCGAGGGTTGGGCGTAGACATCGGCAGCGGCGAGGGCGTCGTGGCGCAGGGCATCGCTCACATAACCAAGCACACGGATACGTGCCCGCTCGTGTGCGGGCAGATCGGCGTAGAGCTGCGCGAAATGGCCCATCAGCGGGCCGCACTGCACCCAGGTTGCATCTGATCCGCTCGCCCAGAGCCGACGCATGGCTTCTAGCACATGCACGCTGCCCTTGTCGTAGGCCGCCGTACCCAGGCTGAGAATCATCGGCCCGGCAATGCCCTGGGTCTGCCGAAAGCGTGCGCCGTCGCCGCCCACCAGGTCGGCAGGGGTGACGCCCGCGCCCACGATATGGACACGCTCCGGCGAGATCCCGCGTGCGACCAGAAAATCACGCTCCAGCGATGTCATCGTCGCCACAGAGTCGCAGTCACGCAGTAGCGCGATCTGGTGCGGCATACTGTAGTAGCGCACGATCTGCGGGTTGTCCGGTTCACCCAAATGAACGAAGGGTGTACAGAGCTGCCGCATCCCGCGCCGCCGTGCCCAGCGCACCACCGGCAAGATGGCGAAGTCTAGGGTGATGTTGGTGGTATGAACAAGAGAGACATCGGCCAGCTCGCGGGCATGTTCCAGGTAGTATTCCAGATCGGGCAGGCGCGGGGTGATCGCGGCCAGCCGACGCAGCAGCGGCGCACTCGACAGACCCAGGCGACCCAGTTCCACCATCAGCCGACGAATCACCGGGTAGATGATCGGCGGGCCAGGGGCGCGGCGCACCGGGAAGCGCAGCACGCGCACCCCATTGTGCCAGGATTCAGGATCGGCCACCCGCTGTTTGCGCCCATCCCAGAGGTACTCCAGATCACGCGCATCGGTGGCCAGCACCGTCACCGTATGGCCCTCACGAACCAGACGCTCACCAATCTCGATAAAGTAGCGTGCGGCACCGCTGGGTACCGGCCAGTAAAGCTGAACACAATGGAGAATGTGCATAGCTTTTTCTATGTTACCGCCATTTCGCAGCCCACATCGTAGCTACAGGCGATCAGCTCATCAATAAAGCCACGCTTCGCGCCATCGCAGTTAATTTTACGGCTGGCGCGCACTGTCCCGGCATTCAGGGCAGATCTGTAGAGTTCGCGGGTGAGATCGGTATACGAGTTGCTCAGCATCACGTAGCAGCCACGATCAGCGAGCTGGCGGAACACCCTTGCCAAACGGCGCTGCTGATCTTCGCCAAAGCCGCGACCAGTGTAGTGGGTGAACGAGGCGGTGGGACTGAGCGGCGCGTAGGGCGGATCGAAGTAGACGAAATCGCCGGGTTCGGCGTAGGTGAGGACATCGGTGAAGTCGCCATGTCGCAGATCAACACTCTTGAGAGCGCGACTGACCTCGTACATATTCTCAACGTCAACAATCAGCGGCTTCTTGTAGTAGCCGAAGGGCGCGTTAAACTTGCCCTTCTTATTGAGCCGGTAGAGCCCGTTGTAGCAGGTACGATTGAGGAAGATCATGCGTGCGGCGAGATCAACCGGGCTACGCTGCTCGAATCCGGGTTGTCGATCCCAACTACGGATCTCGTAAAAATACTCGCGGTTAGTGGCGTAGTCCTTATAGTCACGCAGCTTGGCGATCAGCTCCTCAGCGTGATCGCGCACCGTCTGATAACAATCTATCAGGTCGCGGTTATAATCACTGAGGACACCACCATGTTTCAAACGACCGCTGCTCCAGAGGTTAAAAAAGAAGGCACCGCCGCCCATGAACGGTTCATGGTAGCGTGCGAAGCGTGCGGGCGTACGTCGCGTCAGCTCGGGCAACAGTTGCCCTTTGCCGCCGGCCCACTTGAGGAATGGACGTGCAGACACCAGTGGCTCCGGTATGACATGGGGCCGCTCATGCATCGCGCACCGCCCCGCAAAGTACTGAACCCGGATTATAGCACAGATGTTAGCCTGCAACCGAGGCATCGCCGATGTTGAAACTTGCCGCCTTCCATATTACACTGTGCGCTACCACAGCGCGATAATAAACATAAGCCGACACCTCAGGAGGATGACACCGGATGAATCACACCTCTTTGCACGATCTGGACTCTATCCTTATGGCCATTGACACTGCTACCTGTGAGTCATACCGGATTCATGTGCCGCTCATGATCGCCTATGCGAATCAGCAGATCGTCGAGCGCACCCACGCGACCGATCTCCTCGGATCGTGTCCGATTGACATGGTCTATAATTTGCATGCCGACCATTCGCGTCTTATGGTGGCACAGCTTGAGATCAAGAGCGTCAGCACGTTGATCGCAACCGTCGCGTGGGAGTACCAATTATTCGTGTCGCGTGGCATCTCGCTCGATTTCTTCCTGCTCGACTTTGCCATCTGGATAGAGGCGATCAATCAGTATCTGGATGCGCGTAGCGCTGCTCAGATCACGGCGGTTTATCGGCAACTCTGTGATCTGCACCCCCACCTTGTACTCCGGGCGAACAGCCCGCAGGCACACCCCATCATCACAGACGACCTTCTGCCCTACTTTACTCAGTATCTTCAGGCGCTGCTTAAACCTGACATGGCTGCAGCCATCCGGGTGACGGGCGAGTACGTCACGAACCCGGAGCAGTTGGCGATATGGTGGGAACGCATCATTTACCCTGCGATGTATGAGATTGGTCGTTTGTGGGCCAATGGCGAGATCAGCGTCGGACAGGAACACCTCGCCACCGCGATCACTCAGCGTGTCATGGCGATTTACTACCCGCTGATCCTCAATCTGCCGCGCCAGAAGGGCAGCGTCGTCGTCTCCTCGTCGCCGGGTGAACTTCACGAGATCGGGGGGCGCATCCTCTCCGACCTGCTCGAATTGAATGGGTGGGACGCCTACTATACCGGGGCGAATACGTCTAAGGAGGGGATTATTGAGCTGATGAAGCAAACCGACTCCCGCTTTCTGTGTATCTCGACGACCCTCGCTGATAGCCTGCCGGCGGTGAAATCGCTGATTACCGCAGTACGTAGCGCCACTATTGGCTCGACACCAAAAATTGTTGTCGGTGGTCAGGCTTACACATCCGATCCTCTGATGTGG
Source organism: uncultured Oscillochloris sp. (assembly GCA_903920315.1). Classification (GTDB taxonomy): domain Bacteria; phylum Chloroflexota; class Chloroflexia; order Chloroflexales; family Chloroflexaceae; genus Oscillochloris. The sequence continues at coordinate 1,427 of CAIXLU010000637.1, read as the reverse complement.
CGGCAGGTTGGTGCTGACCACTACGCTCGCAATGCTCACGATGGCGTCCTCCACATTAATGCTTCCCACACGTAAGGCGTATTGCAGATTGCAGATTTTAGATTGCAGATTGGCCGCAACAGGACGTGGTGCATGTACCCAAACTGTCACGCTGATGTGAAACATGCCTAAGGCATGTTTCAGAATCGGCCATTTCAGCGTGACAGTTCCATAGGCCGTCCGGCGCATCTCGCCGCCTGGAAGGCGGCACTACGAACGCCGTAGACTGTAAAGCTGATGTGAAACATGCCTAATGCTTGGATGTCGTAATGAGCCAGTTCAGCCCGTATCTGATCGCCCACGCTGGCAAACTGCTGATCGAACGCAGTGAGAGCTTGATCGCATTGATGACCAAACATGGGGAGCTGATCGAGTGGAATGAGAGTCTGAGCCAGGTTCTCGCCCGCAGACCCGGCATTGATAACCTGATTCCCTTGCTTGATCCAAGCAGCCGCACGCGCTTTCTGGCACTCATTCAGCAGGCGGATAGTGAGCAGCGTGCCGGCCCCATCACGCTCAACTTCACCGACAGCCCCATTGCTATCCCGCAGTCCTACCGCTGCTATGCAGATGGCACCCCCGATGCTCAGGTTATCCTCCTGGCGGAACCAATCCCTCCACTTGACCAACGTGCAGTTGAAGAGTACATGCAGGTCACCAGCGAGCTATCGAACACCACCCGCACCTTGCAGAAGGTGCGTTACCATCTGGAGCAGAAGCAACACCTACTCGAAGAAGCTCTTGCTCAGATCGAGAAGATTGCCAATATTGATGATCTGACCCGCATCCCCAACCGCCGCAACGTCTTGCTCAAGCTGGACGAAGAGGTGAAGCGGTCCCTGCGCTATGGCTCGCCGGTCTCGATTTTACTGATAGACATTGATTTTTTTAAGCATATTAATGACCATCACGGGCATCAGATGGGCGACGAGGTACTGCAAACCTGCGCCAACACACTCCAGCGATCTATCCGAATCAGCGACCACCTGGGTCGCTATGGTGGAGAGGAATTCTTGGTTGTTTTGCCCGTGTGTACGAAGGAGGCTGCGGCAGATATGGCCGAGCGGCTGCGCCTCCGTGTCGCCGAGAGTCATTTCACCACAGGAGAGACGACCAGTTTCTCGATCACGATTAGCATCGGTGTCTCTGAGCTTAACGCGCAACAGGATACGCTTGAGGCCTTGATTGCCCACGCCGACCACGCGCTCTATGCGGCCAAGGCCGCAGGGCGGAATCAGGTGCAGATCTGGCAATCGTAGCCCATAACTCTCTTCCAGCGGCACCGGTGTATAATGGCCGACAGCATGTCGAGTTCGATGGGAGAGAGTTATCTTATGGTAGAGATTACCGGCCCCGTGCGGGTGCGCTTCGCGCCGAGCCCCACCGGC
>CAIXLU010000636.1 GCA_903920315.1 uncultured Oscillochloris sp. | reverse complement strand
GCCGCCGCGTGGCCCTACCCCGATGTCCTCCTGCCCTGGTACGCCGAAGCTGGCCTGGTGCGACAGATCGAAGATGGGCGCTGGCAGGCGCTCCCAGACGCCCTCCGCCCCCTGACGGCAACCACTGACTGCGCCCACGCCTTGACCACCTTCCTCGGCTATCTTGCCCATGCCCGAGCGGGAGAAGCCGAACTCCCGCCCCTCACCGACGATGCACTGCCTTCCCTCGACCCGACGATACTTGACGAGCGCATTGCCGAGATTCAACGCGAGTTGCTGATTGACCGCAGCACCATCCTGCGCATCTACCGCGCCCTCGTATCGGGGAGCCACGTCATCCTCACAGGCCCGCCCGGCACGGGGAAGACCCACTTAGCAACACTGCTGCCCCGCGTTCTCTGGCGAGACGCGGAGCCGGTCATCCACCTCACCCTCGGCACCGATCCCCGTCGTTCACCCACCGATCCTCCCATCCCGTGCATGGTCTTCCGCGACGGCTATGTGGCCGAGGTGGTAACAGCCACCGAGGACTGGGGCGTGCGCAACGTGATCGGCGGAATTGTGCCGCAGGTCGTGCGTGATGGCGACCGACGGGCGCTCGCCTATCAGATCCGGCACGGCTACCTCACACGGGCCGTCCTTAGCAACTATGCCGGTTACGACGGGATCGTTCCCCCCGCGACCTTTCAGCGCCAGGAGGTACACGATGGGACGGTACGCTGTCGGGGGCGTTGGCTGGTTATTGATGAGTTTACGCGAGCGCCCATTGACGCCGCATTCGGCAGCCTGCTCACGACCCTGGGCGGTCAACGCAGCCCGCTGGCGATACCCACCGACGATGGTGAGGTGCCGGTGCCCCTGCCACGCGACTTCCGTATCATTGGCACGCTCAACAGCTTTGACCGACACTTCCTCAATCAGATCAGTGAAGCGATGAAATGGCGCTTCACCTTCATTGATGTCCTCCCGCCGGGACTAGCCCTCGCCGACGCAGAACGTGGGGCGGCGGCCATGCGGGCGCTGCGCCACCTGAATGCACTGGGTCTCCTTGAGAGTACGGAGGACGTGGCGGAGGGCCGACTGATCTGGGAAGATGTGGTCACGATCACACGAGCAGACCATGAGCCAGGCGCGGCTCCCCAGTACACTCTGACATGGGACGACACTGACGGGCATGCGGTTGTGGACTCTTTCTGGCGCATCTTCGGCGCAATCCGCATCTATTGTCAATTAGGCACGGCCCAGGCCGAGGCCGTATGCCGTGCATTATTCAGCGGCCATGTGATTGGGATGTCCTGGGCCGAGGCGCTCGACTCCGGGCTGGCCGACACCCTAGCCGACCAACTCCAAGTTATCGCCCGTGACGAACAGCGGGTTCTCTTGGCCTACCTCGATCATGCGGGCGACCCCACACGCTTTGCGGAGCGGGTACGCCAGATTCTTGGGGGGCTGCCCGCCGCCCGCCAGATCGCCCACGTGAGCCACCTACAGAGCGCCGACCATCAACCGAGCAGCGATGTAATGGACGAGGGTGACGCTGCGAAGCTCACTCCCGCCCAGCTTGGGCGCATCTTCGCGCTCGGCACCCCGTTGACGATGAGCGGGCGCGGGCTGTTCGCGCAGCGCCTCCGGTCGTTCGTTGGCGAGCGGGGGTTGTAGCAATGAACCACAGAGACACCGAGGCACAGAGACCGAACAGCGTAAAAAAACTCTGTGCCTCCGTGCCTCTGTGGTGAACCATCATGAACCACAGAGACACCGAGGCACAGAGACCGAACAGCGTTTAAAACCCAGCGTAAAAAAACTCTGTGCCTCCGTGCCTCTGTGGTGAACCATCATGAACCAACCGACCGCAACAGAGATCACGGCCTACGGCGCAATGCAGGCACGACTCGTCGCCCTGCTGCTTCGCTACGACGAGGGGCGATTCGGTCGGATGATCGGCGTGCGAACGCGGCAGGCATCGGATCGCGATACCCCGGTGCTTCAGCGCTACCGCGACCTGGGGGCCGTCTTTGTGCTGCGCGATGAGCTGTTCGAGGATATTCTGCCGCGCATTGTTCGCCGACTGAGCTTCGCGTCACCACACGCCCTGGTCATTGAAGAGCCGCCCGCACGCGGTCGGGTTGATTGGGGACGCACCTGTGACGCGGCATGGGCCGAGCGCCCAGGCGAAATACCGCTCCTCCTCCACACGCGCCAGCAGCGCCGCAGCTTTGCGACACCAGAAAACCTCCTCGCCGTGTTGACCCTGTTAGAGTATCAGGCGGAGGTGCAGCGGCTGCTCTGGGATGAGCAGATCACCGCCGGGAGCGCGGCCCTCCGCCATCCGCTCAACGAGATCCGCGAGCGATGCGACCGTGCGTTGGCCTTCCTCCAGTTCGCGGGTATCCGAGGAACGGCCCAGCAGATCCTCACAGGGGAAAATGGCGACGCCGACACGCTGGAACATCAGGTACGCGAACGGCTGATTCCCGGCAGCAATAGCGCCTACGAGGATCTCCTAGACTGGCGGGCACGGCTTCGCACCGTGCGCCTGCTGCGGCGCAGCCCCGCCGACTCGGACGACGTACTCGGTGCGAACCCTGAGCGCGACAACTACCTCTATCAGATCTGGATCTTCTACGAGATAGCCGATCTGCTGCGTGAACGTGGGTGCCTCGAACATCTCGACCCGCGTACAGGACAGATGCACATGCGATTCCGCTGGGGCGACAACGCATGCGGCTATGAGCTGCGCCACGACCAGGGCGTCCCCATCCCACCGGCCCGCTGGGGCACCGAGCCTCTCCGACGCCACGCAGTGCCGGGAGTGCGGCCCGACTTCTACCTCTGGCGGATCGATCCGCCGACGGCGCGGGTCGAGTACGGCAGCACCCTGTTCTGGCGCGAACCCGGCGTAGTTTGGGACGCCAAGTACTACCGCGAACGAGAGACATCCGCAGCGCCATCATCGCCCGTTAAGCGCATGATCGCAGACCTCACCCTGCTGGGTGAGAGACACGGCACCCTGCTCTTTGCCTTCCTGGCAGGAGAAGCCACGACGAACCGTGCGCAGAGCTATCGCCTCCACCCCGCTGACCGTGACCAGAGCATCATCCCGGATCTCCAGGTGGCCGTTCAGCCCCTCTGCCCAGACACAGATCGGCATACCATCGGCGCGACACTGACAGCCGTGCTTGATGAGGCTCATGCACAGATGGGCACGCCGCGCATCCCACACTGCCAGGGTGTGTTCCTCGACACCTTGAGCATCGCCGAACGCGGCACGCTGCTCGGGCGCACGGGAGCATGCCTCACTCCCGACGACCTTTTGGTCTGCCCCAAGCCCCACATCGGCACGTGGCGTGTGGATCTGGTGAGTCGGGGAGACCACTGCTGCCGTGACGGGCGGCTCTGTCACATCATCGGTCAGCCAGGAGTATCACCGCCGGTACGACCGCCACGCACGGCAAAGGAGTTGCTTACGGAGCTTGACCGCCTCTTCGAGGCGGGCGATCTCACCACACTCGATGAGGAGACCGTCAACCGTGTCATGAACCGGATCGAAGCCATCACGCGCCGTTTCGCCGAGATTACCGGGGCGCTGAAGGATTTGAAGCGCTACGAGGCCAAGCTGGGCGATATTGGACTTGATCGCACGCTGCACCTGCTCAGAGCGACCGAGCGCGAGTCGCTTGCCTTGGCGATCTACCTGCGTGACCAACTTGATGAGGTGGGAGCCAACGACTATTCCGCCTCAATCATTCATGTGGCACGTGTCCTCGAACGCGAACTCCAGCGCCGCATCCTCGCCGTCCCTGGCATCAGCGGTGCCGACTTTCCCCACGGGAAGCCCACCCTCGGAACGCTCGGAGGAGTGCATCGGAGAAACCCTGCCCTCTGGGGTACCATCACGGCGCACCTGAGTCACGTCTGGGTGAACCATGTAGACCCTGACGACTCCACGTTTGCCGTCAGTGTGGAGCAGATGATCACAGAAGTTGAGCATCTCGTGCGGGTACGGAATGAAGCGGCGCACACCACCCCGATCCCCCGTGACCGCTTCCGAACGATCCTGCGGGCACTCTGCAATGGTGGCCCCCTGCGCATCGGCGCACTTAACGTGTTGCTGACGGCCTGGCCTGCCGAATAGCGTTCACATAGACATCGCATGGACGGGAACAGGTGGGAGAGATACACCGCACCCTGCTGACGATTGACCCCGCAATTGACGCGACACGTGTGGTGATGGTGCCGTAACTCCTTGTTGACACAAGGGCGCGAAGGTTTCCCCCCAACGGGGGAAGCCGGGAGGATAGAGGCGGGGCGGTTCATGTCACGGGTGGTGTTGGCAGTTGGGCCAGGAGCTGCGCCGCCGTGAGGATGGGCAGGGGTGCCCCAGCGAAATCAGCGAGATTGCGCGTCACAATGGCGTCGAGTCCCGATGTCAGCGCACACGCAATCTGCACATTATCCTCAAAATCGCCACCGGGCAGCAGCGCCGCCTGCTCGATAGTCTGACGATCCACCGGGCAGACCTCAAAGGTCGCCAGACACAGACCGATAGCAACCCGCGCCGTGGCGTTCGTAGTCGCACGGCGAGCGATGTAGAAAATATCCGTGATTGCCGAGGCTGGAATAGCGCCCGTCAGCAACCCCTGTTCGCAGGCCGCCCAGATCTGGCTCGCCTCACCCGACCACGGGGCACGGTCGAGCAACACATCAAGGATGAGATTAGTATCACGTAATACTCGCATCAGCCGTAGCGCTCCGTGCGGCGATCATCCCGCCAGCGGGCGATCTCGTCGTCCGACGGGGGCGCACTCGCACCACTGAGGAGTCCACGCGCTCGACTCAAGGTCGAGGGGCGCTACTGGCGCACAACCTCGGCCTGGAGCAAGCGCACCAGCACCTCGGGGGTCAACAGGCCCGCTGCCGCCGCCGCCCGCGCCAGGTCATCGGGGACTTCCAACGTAATCGTTTGCGTCATAAACCTATGCTCCTGGGTGCCGTCGCCTATGTGTCTGTCTAGATAGTTGTATCGTACCGCCCGTAGCTCCGTCGGTCAAGCATTGCGATGTGTGTACTGGCATCGGTTCACCGCCTCGTCCCACCCTCCCGCACGGCCCGCAGCGCCGCATCATTCACCTCGACGTAGCCCATCAATGGCGGACAGCCCAGGTGAAAAAGCGACTGAGCGTCGCCGTGCGGCGAGCGCAGGAGGCGTTATGGCTGAGTAGTAATCCCCTGGCGGGGATTGAGGTCTTTGGGATCATACCGTGATGATTATCGAAGGCGGTACATCGGAATCCGTAGTAATCCCCTGGCGGGGATTGAGGTCTTTGGGATTCAACGCGGATGGACTCAGGAAACTGACCAAGGTTCTCTGTAGTAATCCCCTGGCGGGGATTGAGGTCTTTGGGATCAAAGGGATGGAGGTCTTAGGGATATGAGCATTGATTTGTAGTAATCCCCTGGCGGGGATTGAGGTCTTTGGGATTCGTATCTGATTGTAGAGATTTGTCAAGCGGGTCAAGTGAGTAGTAATCCCCTGGCGGGGATTGAGGTCTTTGGGATAAGAACCGCGCAGAACGGCGCACAGCGCGTTGTGGGGTAGTAATCCCCTGGCGGGGATTGAGGTCTTTGGGATACAACGCCATATGGCTGCGGTGGTCGATGATTAACGGCGTAGTAATCCCCTGGCGGGGATTGAGGTCTTTGGGATCTACTCTCCGCGCTCGATGCCGAGTATCTCGGATGGGACGAGGTAGTAATCCCCTGGCGGGGATTGAGGTCTTTGGGATGACCATCGCGCCCCCCTGATTTTTCTCAACGACGATGGGTAGTAATCCCCTGGCGGGGATTGAGGTCTTTGGGATACTGTATCGGCCAAACCATCGGCGAAAACTTCGCAGTAGTAATCCCCTGGCGGGGATTGAGGTCTTTGGGATTCAATCGATCCTTGCCCCAGGCACGACGATGCGGTACGGTAGTAATCCCCTGGCGGGGATTGAGGTCTTTGGGATTCTCCGAAGGCCTAATATTACAAAATTGTATAATACAAGCGTAGTAATCCCCTGGCGGGGATTGAGGTCTTTGGGATGCGCGGGGTATATCCAACGCCTTGACCGGGGCAATCGGTAGTAATCCCCTGGCGGGGATTGAGGTCTTTGG
>CAIXLU010000635.1 GCA_903920315.1 uncultured Oscillochloris sp. | reverse complement strand
GATCTGGGCAAGGCGCTGGTCTCCAGCTACCGGGGTATCTCGCCGCAGGTGGCTCGCGAGGCGATCTTCCGCGCCCTGGGTCGTTCCAGCGCCCGTCTGGATGAGCCGCTGCCCTGGTACAGTCTGGCGGCTCACCTACGCGATCTGTTCTCGGCACCCTGGCAGCCCTGCCTCACCTTCGGCCCGAGCGGCCCGACTGCCTATGCGGCCTACACCCTGGGATACCTGCCCGATGTCACCGTGACCGCGCAGGCCAGCATCAGCGCGGCCCTAGAGGTGTTCTACGCCGCCCGCGAGGAGTTGACTGGCCACACCCAGCGCCGCGACGCCCTGGGGCAGCAACTCGGCGCATCCCGCGAACGTCTGGCCCGCCAGCGCGACCAGATCAGCGGTGAGTTGCGCAAAGCTGGTGATCTGGAGTCGCTGCGCTGGGAGGGCGAGATGATTTTCGCCTTCATGCACGAACTACGCCCCGGTCAGGCCGCGCTGACGGTGGAGGGACGGGCGATCACCCTTGACCCACGACGCAGCCCGGTTGAGCAGGCCCAGGAGCGGTTTAAGGCGTATGACAAGGCTAAGAGCGCCCTGTCCGGTCTGCCCGAGCGCCTGGCCGCTGTGGAGACTCGCATCGCCGGAGTTGAGGAACTAGCCGCGCTGCTGCTGATCAGCGGCGATGACTACGACCAGATCGAGCAGATCGCCCTGGAAGCCGAGGAGCTGGGCTATCTGCGCGAACACCCCGACCCGTCCAGCGCCAAGCGGCGGCGCAAGACCACCAAGGCCCGCCCGATCCAAATTCTTTCCAGCGACGGATTCGGCATTGCCGTGGGCCGCAGCGCCCGACAGAATGAGGAAGTCACCTTCCGTATCGGGCGGGTGGACGACATCTGGCTACATGCGCGGGGCGTTCACGGTGCCCACGTGATCGTGCGCAGCGGCGGGCGCGAGGTACCCGAGCGCACGCTGGAAGAAGCGGCGGGTCTGGCGGCCCACTTCAGCCAGGCGGCGAGCGAGGCAGCGGTAGAGATTGACATTTGTCGGCGGGCGCTGGTGCGCAAGATAGTAGGCGGGCCGCCCGGACTCGTCACCTACCGCGCCGAGCGCACTCTGCGCGCCGCCCCCCGTCGGCCCGAGAAGATTCTGTAAGACTAAGGTTTCAGGTGCCAGGTTTCAGGTATCAGGCCGAGCGCATCAGAAAGCCTTATGCCTAGTCTCATGAAGGAAAGACCATGTCCAAGCATGATCTCGACGAAACCAAGCCAGAGCAGACCGGCCCGTTCTGGAAGCGGCAGGCCAGCAGCATTATCGAGGCCCAGATCACACGATTCCCACTGCTCGTGCAACTTCGCGCCATTTGGCATCAACTCCAGGGCGAGCGCGAGATCTGGCCCTACCTCATTCCGCTGCTGGTTGTCGTGTTTCTTGGCAGCTACCGCGCCGAACGGAAGAAGCTGCGTGTGCAATCGAATGAAGATCCATCATAACAGACAGAAAATTGCCAGCTTCGCTGGCAATTTTCTGTCTGTTATGACGAAGAGTGGTTACGGCTTAAGATACGTGCGGAACCAGTCGAGCTGCTGTTGGGCGGCGTAGAGCTGATTCTTGGGATCTTTCAAACCGTGGCCCTCGCCGATGAACTTAACCATGCGCGTATTCACCTTGCGGTTCAGCAGTTGGAGGTGCATGTTCTCGCTCTGCACCACCGGCAAGAAGTCGTCGCTGCCCTGGAAGGAGAGTACAGCCGCCTTTACCTTGCCCACGTTGTAGGACGGTGAGTCGTTGCGATACTCGGCGATGTTGTTATAGGGCGGCAGACCCTCCAGGTACGGCACCAGCGCATCGAAGCCCCGCGTCCACTCGGTGATCAGATCCACCAGCGCACACTGCGGGTTCGCCGCTGCGTAGGTATCGGGGTGGCGGATGATACTCTGCCATGTGAAGTAGCCGCCGTAGGAGCAACCCACGATACCGACTTTGGCCTTGTTCGTCCAGCCACGGGCCACCATTTGCTGAACAATCTCGGCCTGCTCGTCAATATCAAGCTGGCCGAAATTGTTGCCGTCGGCCAATGCGTTCGCGCTGGACGCAGTGTAGCCCGGTCGGCCCGCCAGAGGCACGACCAGCACCGGGAAGCCGAAGGTGGGCAGCAGGCTATAGGGATTCTCAACATTCGTGGCCCAGGAATTGAACATGGCCACATCCGGCCCGCCCTGCTGCCAGACGATCAATGGCTTGCCCTTGGGCGGAAATGCCGCGTTGGCGGGCTGGATGAGCGTGCCATAGCGCACCACGCCGCTCTTCAGCTTGAACGAGACCGGATCCTGGCGTAGATTGGCAAACAGGCGCAACTCCTCGTTGCTCCATGTGATCCGCGCAAAATCCTTGCCATTCCAGCCCAGGCGATACAGATCGGGCGGTGAGATGAAGGAGTGATAGACGACGACAATCTGGCGCGTATGGTTGGTGTTGACAATCGCCCCATAGGTACCAGCGCGGTCGCCCAGGTTGCGGAGCTCGCCCGAGACACGGTTGTAGTAGTAAGGGTGACGGTCGGTGCCCACCGAGCCGCGAATGATCAGTTCATCGGGCGAGACGAAGAGGGCAACGCCCTGGCTAAAGGCGGCATTAGCAAACAAGTTCGAGTTCAGCTCGCCGGTCTGCTTCAGATCCAGATTGTAGAAGCGATAGGATGCGCGCTCGCTAAACTGTGGTGTGTAGATTGGGTAACTACGGCCCTTGATCGTGGCCGGATACCATGCCTTTACCAGCAAAGTAGCGTTATCGGGCGACCAGCCATCGGCGGAGAGCAGGGGCGGCGTGCCGGGGCCAGCCGCACGCAGCATCTTTACCGCGTGGCTGTTTACGTCCACCACGTAGGTATTGTTGCCCAGGAGCAGCGGATTCTCTGCCGGGGGGATGTTCCCGGTCGCGTCGCGGTAGAAGATCTCCGAGAGCAGGGCACCGTCGTAGGTCGGGCGCGTGTCATCGGGGTTGCGCAGCGAGATAGACGAGAACGCAAGATGTGAGGAGTCGGGCGTCCACGTTTCACCAAAGCGGAACGACGCCTCGGGCAGCGTCGTTACATAGCTGCGCTCACCGCTCTCCGCGTTGTAGGTGATGAGATCGAGGGTCTTCTCCGTTACCGTAACACTGTTGCTGACCGGGGTGTCCTGCATCAGTTGGAAGCGACTGAGAAGGCTAGCGAAGCGTGTCCGCGCCTGGCTGGCACGTGCCTGGAGCGACTGAGGCAACAGCGGGGACTCGTTGAGGCTCGCCGTTGTGATCGAGGGATGCGTGATCTGCACCCGCTTGACGATATTCATCGTCTGGCTGCCGCTACTATCGGGCGTGGGTGGGATTACCACCAGCAGAAAGTGCAGCAGGTCGGGCGCGACCGAGACAAATTGGGTATCCGAGGGAACTGGTACGTAGCTGCCGCTCAGTTCCAGAGTGTCGCGGTTGATACCCAGACGCACCAGAGCCTCGTCAGGCGAGGTCGCATTAAAGTTCAGCGCCAGGGTGCCGAGGGTCTGATCATCGAGCCAGATAAACTTCGAGACGCCGAGCAGCGGCAGGGGCATGAAGGGGCCGAGCGCATCAGTCGGCAGTTCGATGGTACTTCCGTCGTTAATATTCAAGAATCCAAGCTGCTCGCCCGACGTGACGAAAACAACCTGATCATCCGGGCTGACTGGGCTAGAGGGTACTGTGGTGACAAGATCGCTCTGGAGTCGTTTGATCTTGGCGATCTCATCATCACCAAGAATTTTTGGCAGATCCTCGCCATCCTGAGTGGGCTGAACGGTGACGATATTGTTCTTCGTCGTCGTCTTTGAGTCCTGGGCGTGAGCGGGCATGATCCCACCGACACAGATCACGGCCAGCAGCGCAGGTAGCCACCGATACAGACGCATACACTCTGCTCCTTTGCGAGCTAACACCAGCGGAAACACCGAGATCAGAGGGCGAAGTTGGACATGCGGATGTGTATGAAGGAAGTAAAAGCACGATAATCTTACCAGATTTCAGGGAGAATGGTATAGTGGTCTCGCGACAAGTCAGTGACGTTTTGGAGAGATAGCGGATATGGTGATTGGCTGTGATGAAGCGCGGCAGATGATTGATGCAGGGCGACGCCCGGGGGCGCATGAGCGGCAGCTCGTGATGCTGGGCTCCCATATGGCGAACTGCACGGCGTGCCGGGACTACCGCGATCAGGTTGACGTAACATTACTGGGAGCGTTGCTCGCAACACCTCTGGCTTCCCCTGTGCCGCGAGGGACGCGAGATCGGCGTCGTCTCTTGCTCCGCTATGTGGCGATCCTCGGCATGATCATCCTCAGCGTTGTGTTTGGCCGGGTGGCCTTTGCTGCCTACACCATCAGCCAGAACGTGGCGGCGATGCAGGTCTCCATCCCTGTCAGCACGGCACTCGCCCCGACCCTACCTGTGCCAACCGGCGTAGAAACGCCCCAGCGGGGCGTCTTTGGCCCGCCCGTCGCCCACGGTGCCGAGCCGCCGCCACCCGCGCCTATTCCAACAATGGTGGGGGATCCGGTGGGGTTTATGCCCAGCCCAACGCTGATTACGTTGCCAAGTATTGTTGGGGGTGCGCCTGTGCGCGTGCCGACCCTCATGCCTACCGCGCCAATCATCCCCGTCTCCAACCGCACCGTGAACGTACTGCTTCTCGGCAGCGACCGGCGGGCTGGCGAAAGCTGGGCGACCCGCTCCGACTCGCTGGTGGTCATTCACCTCGACCCGGAGCACCAGCGGGTGGCCTTGCTCTCGCTACCACGTGATCTGATTGTGCCCATTCCTGGCTACGGTCAGGCCCGGATCAATGCGGCAACCGTGTACGGTGATATGGATCCGGCCCTCGGTGGTGGCCTGGCCCTGGCTCGTCGCACCGTCAGTGAGTACCTGGACATCCCCATAGACTACGTGCTGCGGACAGATTTCCACGCCTTCACCGCAGCAGTAGATGCTATTGGCGGAGTGGATGTTAATGTGCCCGAAGCGCTCTACGATCCGGCGTACCCGACGATGGATTACGGCTATACGGTAGCCGCCTTCGATCCGGGGATGCAGCATATGGACGGCGAAACGGCGCTGGTCTACGCCCGCATCCGCCACTCCGACAGCGGCTATGCCCGCAATCGTCGCCAGCAGCAGATACTCCTCTCCATTCTCACCGAAGTGCGCCAGCACAATGTTCTCTCTCAGGTGGAGATGATCTCGAACGTGAGTACCGCCCTGCGCGACGACATCCAGACCGATATGAGCATGGATCGCATGATTGGGCTGGCCTGGGCCTTTCGCGGCGTCTCGCCCGACAAGGTGGAGCGCTACGCCCTCGACGAGACGATGGTGAAAGAAGGTGTATTAGCCGACGATCCATACGCCACCTTCGCGGAGCCAGGGGCGGTCAACCTAGTGGTAAGTCAGCTCATAGGCAGGCAGTAAGGGAGTCGCCTTTATGTACCGCTATTACATTACCGCCATCCCACTGGCGACCCTAGACTGGTTCATCGGCGATCTGGATAGCTGGCTGCCAACTCTGGGCCTGCTGACGCTGCTCGCCATGATGGTTATCCTGATTCTCTTTGCTCTCGCCGACTGGCGTTCCTACCGAATCCGTGCGGCGCGGCGAGGCTACCGTCACCGGCGCACGGCCCACGAGCGGTTCGCCGCAAGTGTAGATCTCCAGCGCCGCGCTGCTGAGGAGGGAGGGGAACAGGAGGAAGGTGGCGGGAGGCAGGTGGCAGGAGACGGGAGGCAGGTGGCAGGAGACGGGAGGCAGGTGGCGGGAGGCAGGTGGCAGGATGAAGACGAGGATGAGGATGAGGATGATGACGAGTTACTGCGCCAACTGCTTGGACAGTAGATAGCCAAGACGACTTTTTTAGCAATACCGCAGAAGTAGCCCTGTCACCTAAATTTGTTAGCGCGAATAAGTCCTGGGTCAAGTAGTGAAAACTAGCAAAGCCGCACATTTGTCCGTACTACTTTCGGGTTATTGGCTCCCGATTTTAGCCTTTTGGCGTCAGACGGCACCTGAAAGCGGTTAGCAACGTAACCCAGGACTTATTCGCGCTAACAAAATTTTCCGCTTCCCTAACTCTGAGATCCGCGCTCGATGAACCGCTTCACCCGTCGCTCAAACTCGGCGCGGGGCAGCATTACCTTGCGCTCGCAGGTTAGGCAGCGCATACCGATCTCGGCACCGAGACGCACCACACGCCAGGTGTCCCCGCCGCAGGGGTGGATCTTGCGCAACTGGACGATGTCGCCGATGTAGATCTCAATGGGTGGGGGCATGGGGGATGCGCTTGGCCTCGCGCCAATAGGCGAGCATCTCGTCGAGCGAGAGGTCAGAGATAGGACGACCCCCGGCGGTGGCTGATTGCTCAATAAAGGTGAAGCGACGGCGAAACTTGGCGTTGGCCTCGCGCAGGGCGGATTCGGCATCCAGATTGAGATAACTGGCCAGACGAGCGACGATGAAGAGCAGATCGCCTAATTCTTCGGCGGCGTGTGCGGTATCGCCGCTATCTACGGCGGACTCCAGTTCGCCCAGTTCCTCGTGGAACTTGGCCCAGGCACTGGCGACATCTGGCCAGGCGAATCCGGTGCGCGCAGCTTTCTTGCCGAGTTTCTGGGCGGCAGCTAGGGCGGGCAGAGCGGGCGGCACGCCGTCGAGGGCGCTGGGACGGGAGCGTCCCTTCTCGGCCAACTCGGCGGCCTTGATCTGCTCCCAGTTCTGGAGTACTTCACCCTCGCCATCCACGGCCAAGTCGCCAAAAACGTGAGGGTGACGCCGGATGAGCTTAGCCGTTACCTGGCCAAACACATCGGCGATGCTAAAAATTCCAGCTTGGCGAGCCATCTCGCTGTGCGCGAAGATGTTGATCAGCAGGTCGCCCAGTTCCTCACTCAACCCGTGCATATCGCCAGCGTCCAGGGACTCCAGCACCTCATGCGATTCCTCCAGCAGCGCGCCGCGCAGAGACTGGTGGGTTTGCTTCACATCCCAGGGACAGCCGCCGGGAGCCAGCAGGCGCGACACGACCCAGTGCAAGCCCTCGGGGCCACGGCGGTCGGCGGCGATGGGCAGGGGAGGGAGGTACAGGATGAAGGATGAAGGATGAGGGATGAAGGAGGCGAGATCGCCAAGCATCACATGCCACGTGCCGGAAACCGCGCCTGCATCATCAAAAGAAAGCAACGTCACGGGATGGTCAGCAGGGTAACGCCAGGCCAGCAACTCGTAGAGACGCCCCTGCGGGGCGTCTCTCCCAACATCCCAGATAAGAACTGGCGCGGTGGGCAGCAGCGGAAAGGGTGCGGGGGGCGGAGCATAGGAGCCACGGCCCTGAGTCTCGACCCAGGAGCGCACCTCGGCGGCGGGGCCACCCTGACCCGCCAGGGATGCAGCGGCGGCGATCAGCGCCGGGGCGCGGTGGATCTGGATGGCTGCCGGGTCGCTCAGGTTCAGTGCGGCGCAGCAGGCATCAAGGATCTGTCCTAATGTGGGCATAAGTATTTACTGCGCCGGGAAGGGCAGCGGCACCGTGTTGGGGTCAAAGCCCTGGGCGAGGGTAAGTTCGCCGCTGGCCTCGGCGTCCTTGCGCAGCTGATCATACCAGGGCTGAAAGGTCTCTTGGTAGAACTGCTGACCATTCTGGCTTTTCTGGAGTTGCTCGAAGCTATCGAAGGGTCGCTTTTCGGCAGCGGTTGAACCGATCTGACGATCCAGCACCTCGATCACATACCAGACGTGCCCCGCCTGCACCTTGGTGGGCGTGTTCAGGGCGATAGAAAAACCGGCGGTATCAACATCAGCGGGAAAATCGCCCTTCGGCGTCCAACCCTGGTCGCCGCCGGTGGCAGCGGTTGCTTTATCCATTGAGCGGTTGGTAGCCAACGTGGTAAAGTCGGTACCAGCCTTCAGGTCGGCGAGAATCTGGTCGGCGGCGGCCTCGTTCTCCACAATAATCTGGCGAGCGTGGATCATATCGGCGCGGGTATTGCGTGCCAGCACCTTCAGCACAATCTGGTTCTGCGCCCGGCCCATACGTAGGGTCGTCGTATCGCTAAAGGGCTTGGTCGGGTCGAAGGCATTGGGCTGCGCAAACACATCGGTGTCGAGAACCAGCGGGTCAACACCGATACCGTTACGGCGTGCGTACTGCATCAGCAGGGTGTCCTGCACCATGCGCTCGAAGATCCCCGCACGAATCTTATTCTGGTCGGCGAGTTGCTGGATTTCTTCGTGGGTTTTTCCCTGCTGAATGAGGTTCGCGATACCCTGGCCAACTTCTTGCTTCAAGCGGCGGTTATAGTCGGCCAGTGTGTAAACATCGCTGCCGATACGGAAAATCTGCGGGTTGTCGGTCGTCACCTGAAGAGTAACAGCGTTGGCGGTACTCTGGCAGCCGGCCAGGGCGATCATGAGCATGAGGGCGCACAGCATCCAGGCAAAGCGATTCACCGTAAACCTCCAAAAAGCCTTCACCACACTGCCAAAAATGCCAGCTTCGCTGGCATTTTTGGCAGTACTCATATCTCAGTCATCATCAAAGCCACCCTCACCAAGCGAGAGGATGGCCATAAACGCCTCCTGGGGAATCTCAACATTGCCGACCATCTTCATGCGCTTCTTGCCTTCTTTCTGCTTTTCCAGCAGCTTGCGCTTGCGGGAGATGTCGCCGCCGTAGCACTTGGCAAGGACGTCTTTGCGCATGGCCCGCACCGTTTCGCGGGCGACGATCTTGGCTCCAATGGCGGCCTGGATGGGCACCTCAAACATCTGGCGCGGGATGAGTTTGCGCAGTCGCTCAACCAGGTTGCGACCCTGGTTGTAAGCGAAGTCACGGTGAACAATCAGCGAAAGGGCGTCAACCGGCTGCTGGTTGACCAAAATATCGAGCTTGACCAGGTCGGCCTCTTGGTACCCATCAAGGTGGTAATCGAGCGAGGCGTATCCCTGAGTGCGGCTCTTCAACTGGTCGTAGAAATCAATCACAATCTCGGCCAGGGGCATGTGGTACTTGAGTTGCACACGGGTCGGGTCGAGGTAATCCATCATATCAAAGGTGCCGCGCTTGGTCGTCACCAGATCCATAATCGTACCGATATAGCGGGTAGGCGAGATAACGCTGATCTGGACGATTGGCTCCTCGATACTGGCCAGTTTGCTGAGGTCGGGCATATCCGCCGGGTTATCCACCGTGACAATCTCGCCATCGATGAGCAGCACCTGATACTCCACGCTGGGAGCGGTAATCAGCAGTTCAAGATTGTACTCGCGCTCCAGACGTTCGCGGACGATCTCCATGTGCAGCAGGCCGAGGAATCCGCAGCGGAAGCCGAAGCCGAGGGCGTTGCTGGTTTCAGGCTGATACGAGAGCGCGGCATCGTTCATCTTCAGCTTATCCAAAGCCTCGCGCAGTTCGGGGTAGGCGTTGCTGTCCATCGGGTAGAGCCCCGCAAAAACCATTGGTTTAGCTGGACGATAGCCGGACAGCGCCGACTCGGCAGGGTTCTCCACCAGGGTGATCGTATCGCCGACCTGGCACTCCGCCACCGTCTTCAGGCCGGTGGCGATGTAGCCTACCTCGCCAGCCGAGAGCGTGCCGAGTGCGGTCATCCCTGGGCGGAAAATACCAAGCTCAAGGGTGCCCGCCGTCGCGTTGGTACCCATAAAACGCACCAGGGCACCGCTGGAGAAGATGCCGTCCACCACGCGCACATAGGCGATTACGCCTTTGTAGGCGTCGTAGTGCGAGTCGAAGATCAGGGCGCGGGCAGGCTGATCACGCTGGCCACGGGGCGGCGGGATACGCTCGACAATCGCTTCCAGGATCTCGGAGATGCCGATGCCCTCTTTAGCTGAGGCCAGGATCGTCTCCTCACGGGCGATGCCGATCACCTTCTCGATCTCGTTGGCAACCTCCTCGGCATTGGCACCGGGCAGATCAATCTTGTTCACCACCGGGATGATCGTCAGATCGTGTTCAACCGCCAAATAGACGTTCGCCAGAGTCTGCGCCTCAATGCCTTGGGCGGCATCCACCACCAGCAGGGCACCCTCGCAGGCGGCTAGGGCACGCGAGACCTCGTAGCCAAAGTCTACGTGGCCGGGGGTGTCAATCAGGTTAAGCTGATACAGTTCGCCGTCCTTGGCACGGTACTCCATGCGGACGGCCTTGGCCTTAATGGTAATGCCCTTCTCGCGCTCAAGATCCATCCCATCGAGCAACTGCTCGCGGCTCTGGCGTGCGGTGATCGTGCCTGTTACCTCAAGCAGCCGGTCAGAGAGGGTTGTCTTCCCATGGTCAACATGGGCGATAATCGAAAAGGTACGAATGTGATTCTGATCCGACATGGTGACCTATATGAGCCGGGGCTGGGCCGGCGCGTAAGCGTGGGACGTGCTACCCGCAGTATACCAGCCCACTGCAGAGCGTGCAAAAGGGCTCAGGGCTGGAGCTATTCGCGGCATGTCTGCTACAATGACCGGCAATCAGCAATCCGCGACCTGCAACCTGGGAGATAGCGATGGAGCTCTCGCCCGACCTATTACGTCAGGCCCACTACTGGATGCGGCTCACCCGCGCTCTGGATGACCGGGGAACCTTCCTCCACAAACAGAGCAAGATCGTCGGCGGATTTTTCTCGCAGATCGGCCACGAGGCCGTGAGCGTGGGCGCGGCACTGGCCCTCGGCCCCGATGATGTTGTCGCACCGCTGCACCGCGACCTGGGCTGCTTCCTCGCCCGTGGGATCACGCCGCAGCGCATTCTGGCCCAGTTTATGGGTCGAGTCGGCGGAGTGAGTCGTGGTCGTGACACAAATATGCACGGCATGGGCGACCTGAACTTCGGTGTCGTCGGTTTTATCAGCCACCTGCCAGCCTCGCTGCCGGTGGCTGTTGGTATGGCTCAGGCATTCACCCTCAAGGGCGAACCCCGCGTGGCCATGGCCTTCTACGGCGACGGCGGCTCATCGCAGGGGCTGACCCACGAGTCACTCAATTGGGCATCGGTCTTCCGCCTGCCGGTCGTCTTCATCTGCGAAAACAACCAGTACGCCTACTCAACGCCGATCTCGCGTCAGATGAACATCGCCGACATCGCCGACCGGGCCAGTGGCTACGGCATGCCCGGAGTGGTGGTGGATGGTAACGATATTGTCGCGGTGTATCGCGCCGCTCACGAGGCCGCAAAGCTGGCCCGCGCCGGTGGTGGCCCCACCCTGATCGAGTGCAAAACAATGCGGATGCGCGGCCACGCCATCCACGACAACATGGCCTATGTCCCCAAGGATCTGCTCGCCGATTGGGCGCAGCGTGATCCGATCATGATCCTGGAAGAACACATGCGCGGCATCGGCCTGCTCGACGATGTCGGCCTATCCACATTGCTCGCTCATATCGAAATCGAACTGGATGAAGCCCAGTCCTTCGCTGAACATTCGCCCTTCCCAGACGGGGCGACGGTGACGGACGGTGTGTATGCGGAAACAAGGAAGTAACCGATGGAACATCGTCGTCTTGAGATGAGTGTGCTAATGACTCCCGACACCGCCAACTTTTCCGGCAACGTGCATGGGGGTCACGTCCTTAAACTGCTCGACCAGGTGGCCTATGCATGTGCCTCGCGCTACTCGGGCGGTTACGTTGTTACCGGATCAGTTGACCAAGTAATCTTCCGCGAGCGCATCCATGTCGGTGAGTTAGTCACCTTTCAGTCATCGGTGAACTACACCGGTGTCAGCTCAATGGAGGTCGGAATTCGCGTCACGGCGGAGGAGATTATCAGCCGGGTCGAGCGTCACGTCATCACCTGCTACTTCACGATGGTTGCCATGGATGATCGTGGGCTACCACGGCGGGTGACGCCCTTAGCGGTGCAGACTGCTGAGCAGCACCGGCGCTGGGCCGCAGCGCAGCTGCGGCGCGAGCTGCGGCGCGAGATCGAGGCGCGTAGCCTGGAGATCCGCCAGCACCCCGAGGATATGCTTCACGACCGCGAAGAACACTCGTGAAAGGAATCTACTTGCCCAGCAGCGGTGTCACGGGCTGGCCTGCGGCCAACTGGGCCAGAGCTGGTTCCATCTCTTCAAGCGTAATCCCGCCCTCGTAGCGATACTGGATCAGCCCATCTGCACCTACCAAGAAGGTCCACGGCTCGGTGATCAGCCCCCACTCAACCATCGGCGGAACGCGCTTCTGTTGCTGAAATGACTCGCCGTAGGGGTAGGGGTAGACCTCCACATGGATGAAGTTAAGTTTGCCCTTGTACGCATCCTTCAGCTTCTTAAGAACCGCCAAGTTCGGCGCACACACCGCTGTTTGGCAATACCCAGGGGTGAGGAATCCGATCACAAAGGGTTTTTTGGCCGCTATCGCCTCAGCGATGGTCATCTGGTAGAAATCAGGATCGGGCTTGGTATCTGAGGTGATCTTAGTCAGATCGGCGTTATCGCGCACCGTCAAGTTTTTACTAGGGATGGCTGCCGTACCCTTGGCGGGGAGGCGCGAGATCGCCTGCACGCTGAGGCGCAGAGTGGCAACCTGCGGCGGGCCGCTCGCTTTGGGAATGCTGATCGAGACACTCCAATTGCCGGGCTTATCAAAGGCAGCGTAGGCTACATAGAGGCCAAACGGCAGCCCCTGGCCCCGGTAGACCGCCGAACTCTCGCTTTGCACCTTCGTGTCATCGTTCCCATCCAAGTAGAAGAAGCGCAGGTCAAGCTTCAGATCGGGCTTATTCAGCGGCGTGCCGCCCTGAATGACTCCCAGGGCAATCCGGTTTGAGCCGACAGTGAGTTCCGAGACGGCAAGTACCGGCACCATCGTATCGTTCACAGCCGTAGGCTTTGGAGTCGGCATGGGCGCAGGCGAGCCACAAGCGGCCAGGGAGATAAGCAGCAGCAGCGCGACCAGCGGCAGTGCGTGCGAGCGAGGTGTACGAGCAGTGGTCATCGGGACTCCCTCAGATTTCAGTCGTTTCTTGCGCGCATTATACCGCCGGTACGCGATGTGATCCCAGGGCTCGTGCACCATCCTGCCGCCGTAGCGCCGTGGGGCTGAAGTCCTCGGCTCTGGTCTACGAAGCCCGCCTTCACGGGCTGTCCGATATGCCTTGGGCACATGCACCGCGTCCTATTGTGGTAAATCTGCAATCTAAAATCTGCAATCTGAAATATGCCTTAGAATGGGAGCTAACGATACTCATCTGGTACGGGAAGCACGGCACTATCAGTAAGGAGCAGGTTATGCCTCACCGTCGTCTGGTTCACCTCGCACTGATCCTCCTGTCCACCGCCCTTGTCGCCTGCGGAAGCACCCAGCAGACTCCCCCCGGCAGTGCATCAGGGGCAAAAAAGTTCCGCATCGGCATGTCACAGGCCAACAACGCCGAACCCTGGCGCACCGCAATGAATGCCCAGATCGCTGCCGCTGCCGCTCAGCATCCCGAGATTGACATCACTTTTACGGACGCCAAGCAAAACAACGCCCAGCAGGTCACCGATGTGGAGCAGTTTATCAGCAGCGGCGTGGATCTGTTGATCATCTCGCCTAACGAAGCGACCCCGCTCACCAACGTGGTTGCCAAAGCCTACGACAAAGGCATCCCGGTGATTGTCCTCGACCGCAAGGTCAACGGCGACAAGTACACGCTGTGGATCGGTGCCGACAATAAGCTGATCGGGCGCAAGGCGGGCGAGTATGTGGCCACCTGGTGCAAAGAGCAGAAGCACGCACCGTGCAGCGTGATCGAGCTACGCGGCCTGGAGGGATCAACCCCGGCCCTTGAGCGCGGCGACGGATTCCGCGAGGGCATCGCTGCCAACCCGGATGTCAAGATTATTGCCAGCCAGAACGCCGATTGGGTTTATGATAAGGCGGTGCCCTTGGCCGAGGCGATGCTCAAGGCGAACGTCGCCGTTGACGTTATTTATGGTCATAACGACCCCATGGGCGAAGCGGCGATCACCGCCGCCAAGAATATCACCCGCGATCTCAGCAAGACTCTGGTGCTTGGCATTGACGCTCTCCCCACGCCCGACGGCGGCATCCAGTCGGTGCTGACGAACCGCATCAACGTCACCTACGTCTACCCCACCGGCGGCACCCAGGCTATCGAGTGGGCGGTTAAGATCCTGGAGACAAAGGCCACTCCGCCAAAAGAGATTGTGCTGGAGACCGAAGAGGTTACGAACGCGAACGCTGCCGCGATCTATCAAAAATACGGCGGGAAATGATGTGATGTGTGATGTGTGAGGCGTATGTCCTCACGCATCGCACCTCGCTACCCAGGAGTCTATCGTGAGCCGAAGTATTCGCACAACATGGCTAACACTGCTGCTCTCACTGTCGCTGCTGCCCCTGCTGATTGTGGGCGGTATTTTCTCGTGGAGCGCATACCTCCGCGAGCAAGAACACGCCCTTGAATTTCAGCGCACCGTTACGGGGCAGGCGGTTGTGCAACTGAGTACCTTCATTGACACGGCAGCAAGCGAGGCCCGCCTGATCGTGCAGACGCCTAACTTCGTCGCGGCCACGAAGGGACGGCAGGAGGAAGTGCTGACTCAGGCGCTGTTCTACCGCAATATTTTTGATGATCTGGCGCTGCTCGACGCCAACGGGAAGGAGATCGTCCGCGCATCACGCCTGGGCATCGTGCCTCATGAACAACTGCTCGAGCGCGCAGGCGATGACGCCTTCCTCAAGACGATTCAGCAGAATAAGCCTTGGTACGGTGCCGTGTATCTGAGTCCCGTCACGAAAGAGCCGCTGTTGCCTCTGGCGGTTCCAATGATTGACTCGGGCGTCGGCAAGCCGATTGGCGTGCTGATCGTTCAGGTACGGTTGCGTCAGATCTTCGACACTGTGGCCAACATTCAGTTCGGCGAAAAGGGTGCGGTCGAGATCATCACCACTGAGGGACTCATGGTCGCCAATCGCGATCCGGAGATGGTGGGGATGACGATCAGCCACTTGACCACAGGTGAGGGCATTCACCCCGGCGCAAAGGGCGGTAGCGCCCTGATCACCCACACCCCCCTTGTCCTGGGCGACAATTCGATCATTGTGATTGGCGAGATTCCCGTCGCCGAAGCTCTGACCCCCGCGTACACCCAGATCATCACTATCGCAGCCCTGCTGCTGGTCAGTGCCTTGGTTGCCACAGTTATCGGGGTGATTGCGGTGCGCTGGATCACCGATCCCATTCAGTCCCTCGCGGTCGCATCCCGGCTGATCAGTAGCGGCGACCTCACGCAGCGCGTTGACGTGACCGCCCACGATGAGATTGGCTCGCTCCAGAGCGAGTTTAACCAGATGGCCCAGAGCCTCTCCGCGCAGCGCGAGAGCATCGCGGTACGTAACACCGAGCTTCAATCGGCCCTGGCCGAGGTGCGCGACCGGGCTGCCGCCCAGGCGCTGCTGATCAGCGAGAACGCCCGCCAGCGCGAGGTCATTAGAGAACTGAGTATCCCCGTGCTACCAGTGGGAGCCAGTACCTTGGTGATGCCCCTTATCGGCACACTCGATGCCGCACGTCTGCTCGATTTTCAGGATCGTGCCCTGCACGCTATCGAGCAGACCCACGCAAGCCGACTGCTGATTGACATCACCGGCGTAGCGATGATTGACAGTGAGATTTCCCAGGGCATCGTCAATGCGGTGCAGGCCGCCCGCCTTCTTGGCTGTAGCGCGGCCCTGGTCGGTATTCGCCCCGAGGTAGCCCAGTCCCTCGTTGGTCTCGGAATTGACCTTGGCGATGTCCTTACCTTCAAGGATCTCCGTACCGCGCTCGACCGAACTTTGACTATCCACGCGCACCGATGAACAACAGTGGCGAGATCTCTCATACTATCCTCATGCTGGCCTCGACGAGCTTCTTCTCAGACTACGGCAACCATGTGCGGATCTGGGAAGAGGCGCGAGCCATCCAAAAACTCGGCCACCGCTTAGTGCTGGCAACGTACCACAACGGCGACAATATGCCGGGGATTGACATCCGTCGCTCCTGGGATGTTCCCTGGATTAAGCGTGCGGTGGTCGGTTCCTCGCGCCACAAACTCTACCTGGATGTGGGTCTGGGCTGGCGTGCGCTGCGGGTAGCCCTCCACGAACGCCCGACGATTATCCACGCTCACACCCACGAGGCCGCCGCGATTGGGCTGCCGCTGAAGCATCTGTTCGGCGCACCGCTTGTCCTTGATTACCAGGGCAGCATGACGAGCGAAATGCTTGATCATGGCTTTGTGAAGGCATCCAGCCCGTTCTACATGCCCCTGGTTCGTCTGGAGCGATTCCTAAATCATCAGGCTGACGCGGTGGTGACAAGTACCCACAACGCGGCTGAGTTGCTGCGCCGCGACGGCGCGGCCCACCCCGACCGGCTCTACACCGTGACCGACAGCGTGGACACGGATCGCTTCCGGCCCTTCGATGGCTCACCCGCATGGACGGCCCAGCGCGCCGAGCTGTGCGCCCAACTCGGCATCCCTGCGGGCCGACGGATTGTAGCCTACATCGGGTTGCTCGCGCCCTACCAGGGCACCAATGTGCTGATCGAGGCGGCCCAGATCCTCACCCGCCGTCACCCAGATGTCCACTTTCTGATTATGGGCCACCCCGATCCCCACAGCTACCGCGCCTACGCCGCATCTCTTGGCATTGACGACCACGTGACTCTGCCGGGCCGGATCATCTACCGCGACTTGCACAGCTACCTAGCGCTTGGCGATGTAGCCGTGGCCCCAAAGATGAGTCTCACGGAGGGTAACGGCAAGATCAGCAATTACATGGCGATGGGGCTACCGGTGGTGGCCTTCGAGACGCCAGTCAGCCGCGAGATTCTGGGGACGAGCGGGATATACGCCCGCCTCGGCAGCGTCGAGGATCTGGCCGAAAAGCTGGAACTGGCTCTGGAGAATCGCGCCCTGGCCGCGAGAATCGGTGCCGAGGGCCGCGCCCGCGCCGTGGCCGAGTTTTCCTGGGAGCTATCGGCCCGCAAGATTGAGGAGATCTACACCCAGGTCAGCAGACATCGAAAGTGAGAATAGGCACTACCGCAAAACTCACCTTGTCACGTTGAGCGCAGCGAAGCGTCCCGGCGATGATCATGCATACCGGGACGCTTCGCTGCGCTCAGCGTGACATGTCCAACAGCGGTACGTGTGCGGTAGTGTGAGAATAGTCTCTACTCGTCATCATTCGCCATTGCCTCGGCATGTTCCCTGGCGGCGCGCTCACGGAGGGATGCGTCGAAGAGAATATCAAGGGCGGTCATCGCCAGAACCTTGGCCCCGTCCAGAATTGCGGCGTGACCAGCCGCGCTGCGGGTAGCGTTGGCGACCTCGCGGGTGTGCCAGCCCGCCTCCGGCTCGCAGATCTTCAGGTAGGCGCACGAGACCGGGATGTGGTGGCTCACGTTCCCAAAGTCGGTAGAGCCACCACCGCTGTCTTGATCTTTACGTTCAGCAATCGGACGCCCGAGGGCTGCCATGTTCGCCTTAAAGACCGCACCGATACTGTGGCTAGGAATCATGTTTAGGTAGGGCGGCATATACTCGTGCCACTCCATACGTGCCCCGCTAGCCATCGCCCCGGCCTCAGCGCAGGTTACCACCCGCTGCACGAGATCGCGGG
The DNA here is from genome assembly GCA_903920315.1 of uncultured Oscillochloris sp. Taxonomy (GTDB): domain Bacteria; phylum Chloroflexota; class Chloroflexia; order Chloroflexales; family Chloroflexaceae; genus Oscillochloris. The sequence goes on along the minus strand of CAIXLU010000635.1, from coordinate 945 downwards.
CATAGGCCGGGTCGGCGGCGCGTACACGGAAGCGGCAGGCGGTATAGTCGGGGATCACGTTGGGAGCCGTGCCGCCGTGGGTAATAATCCCGTGAATGCGAGCGTCGGGGCGAATCTGCTGACGTAGCAGGCCAATGCTGCTGAACATGACGATAACCGCATCGAGGGCGTTGATGCCCTCGTGCGGATTGGCCGCCGCATGGGCCGAGTGTCCGTGGAAGCTGAAGTCGAGTCCGTGGGCCACCAGTGAACTCTCCAGCGCCACCCCATCCTCGGCGAGCGGGTGGATCATGATCGCCGCATCCATCCCCTGAAAGTAGCCGTGACGCAGGATCGGGATCTTCCCTCCCGCGTTCGGCACCGTCGACTCCTCAGCAGGTGTGCCAATCAGCAACACGGAGCCCGGCAGGTGTTTGCCGATCCGGGCTAGGGCGAGGCTGGCACCGAGAGCCGCCGTGGCAATAATATTATGCCCGCAGCCGTGGCCCACCTCCGGCAAGGCATCGTACTCCGCCACAATAGCCACTTGCGGGCCGGGCGTGCCGCCAGGAAGTCGTGCCGCAAATGCCGTGGGCATGCCCGCGATCCCGCGCTCAACGTCGGCCCCAAACTCGCCCAGGATGTCGCATAGGCGTGCCGATGCTCGGTACTCCTGAAGGCCAATCTCCGGGTTATCCGCCATCCAGTCGCTTGTCACGATCAGCAGATCGGCCAGTTGGTCAATCTCTCGCTGTGCCGCAGCCTTGAGTTGGCTCAACTCCATGCTAAGCACCTCAGTGGTATCTTCGCAAAAAGACTCCCGCCGATCACCCCCCTCAGTCCCCCCGCAAGCGGGGGGAGGTTGTCAACGCATATTCCCCCCGCGTGCGGGGGGCGGGGGGGGTAATTCACACTACAACTGTCGTACGATCGGCTATCGGCTATCGGCTATCGGCTATCGGCTAT
>CAIXLU010000634.1 GCA_903920315.1 uncultured Oscillochloris sp. | reverse complement strand
TGAGCGGGATTGATGTGCTGGAAGGTGGACAAATTCTGGAGGGCCATGACCGTCTTGTGGTCGTCAGCGAGGGTGGGAGGGGGAACCGGGGCGATTTGGCGCAGCATGGGCGGGTCCTTCCTTGGTAGATTGGCGTTGACGTATCGCCCCAATGGGCGCACGCGCCCACTATATGTAAGCCCGCTTACCAAAGTGTAACCAATGTGCGCGTGTTTGGACGCGAAGAGTCGGCTCTTTCTCACCACGAGTCGGCTCTTTCTCATCACGAGTCGGCTCTTTCTCACCACGAGTCGGCTCTTTCTCACCACGAGTCGGCTCTTTCTCACCACGAGTCGGCTCTTTCTCACCACGAGTCGGCTCTTTCTCGCGAAGAGCCGACTCTTCCTTGTCTCGTGATGAATCTTTCTCGCGAAGAGGCGAATTTTTCTCGCCACGAGGCGAATCTTTCTCGCGAAGAGGCGAATTTTTCTCGACTCGGACGAGGGCATAAGGTTCGCTCGTCCGATCTGCAAGGAAGCAGGGCTGGAGATCTCACGCAAAGCCGCAAAGTCGCAAAGACGGAAGGGGAAGAAGGCAATACCGCAGAAGTAACGCTGTCATGTCATGCTGAGCGCAGCGAAGCATCTTTCCCGGTTTCCTGTCAGACCCTTCGCGTCGCTCAGGGTGACATGGGCATTGGATCTGACGTCACAGCGTTACTTCTGCGGTATTGCCTAAACAGCTTTTGCTTTTCTGCCACTATCTCGCTATGATAGCTGCAAAGACCCTGACGAATCTACGCGGAGGTCACTGTGGCTCGCATCATTCTCACAAACAAGCCGCTGATTGAGGCGATCTTTGAGTTGCACTGGAAGCTCCCGAGCGAACATCCAGATCTGCCTGCTGATCCAAACTATAAGTTGTTAGTTGGCAGCATGCACGGGTACTTCAAGGCCGATTACCCATTTTTTGAACAGCTTCCAACAGCCCAGATACCTGATACACTGGCCGCCTACCTCGTGCAGTACCGCTTTCGGGCTGGCGAACATCTGTGGCCTATCGTGCAACTTGGGCCGGGCATTATCACGCTGAACCAGACGGCTGACTATCGCTGGGATGAGGATTTCTTCCCACGTATCGGGCGAACGGTTCGCGAATTTTTCATCGCCTATCCCGGTGATCAGCCCCCCATTGTACAATCGCTGATTCTTCGCTACATCAACGCCGTACCTTTTGACTACGAAAACCAGAACGTCTTTGAATTTCTGCGCGATATGATGAAGGTTCGCATCGAACTCGTGCCGAGTCTCTTTGAGGAGACTGGCGTACCAAACCACCCTCACGTCCTCGACATACGGTTTGCCTTCCCATCGGCCAATCCTGCTGGTACGATCTCGCTGCGCTTTGCCCGTGGCAAACATCAAAACCACGACACCCTCGTGTGGGAGAGTTGGTTCGAGTCACGCGACGGCGATGTGTCCCAGACGGAGGAGGCAATTCTCACCTGGGCTACTGCTGCCCATACAGTGATCCGTGACTGGTTTTTCACGTTGATTGAGGGCGAACTTAGTCGGAGGTTTGCATGACGTATGTTACCTTCAGTTCAACGCTTACCTTTCCAATCACGCTCACTTCGACGGCAAGCACGACTCACGCAGAACCAGATTGGCAGGCACTCCTTTTCCAACATCTGCGTCAAGCTGCTCCGACTACCTGGCAGAAGGTGCGAAATAACCTTTCGCTGCGAAGCATCATAGAGATTGATCAGTCAACGGTGCTTCCAACGCAGACGCCACGTAACGAGACCGTGGATGTGACGCCCCACCACGATTCGCTCATCCATGAGATGGTTGATGACGAGCATCTTTTCGCCCATCTTGAGGCATACGCTCGGGCTCATGACTATCGCGCATATAAGGCCGAGGTTGCCAATGTGCATTGGGCGTGTCACGCGCCTACCGCGCTTGTGCGAACGATCACGCTCACTCTCAGCCACGAGTGGCTAACGCTAGCCGAAACCCTTATCAAGCAGGGGCGTGAGATCTTTCCGCACGACCCCACCATCGGTCGGATCGCCCGTACTCTCGCGCCATCGTCTATCACGGTCGTACCCGGCGCTGCACCCCAGGGGCTGGCCGCATCACGCATGTGGTTGCGGACATACGCTACGGACTACCGAGGAGCGTGGGTAGCCGTCTATAATGGCCAGTTGCTCGGGGCGGCACCCTCGCTAGAGGCGCTACGTGCGACCATTGACCCGCTTGAACAGCCCGCCAGTACCATTATCACCCACATCCTGTAATGGCACGTTTTGCGAAGCTGCTTGCCGATAATGACTTTGCCAGCGGCGTAACCTCCTACGAGGATTACGTCCCTGGCGATGAGGGAGATCGTCAGCGACTTGTGATCTACGTACAAGTTGGTATGACGCTCACCCCCTGCATCGTGGATACCGGGGCTACTTGGTGTGTGATCGACCCTAGCCTCGCACAACCGTTGCTTGAGGCAAAGCGCGCCGATTATATTCGAGCCATCGCCTACGAGATTCGCGGCACCCGCTATGAGGGTGCCCTGGTGCGGCTCGATCTCGCCTTTCAAGATGAGATCAGTGGCAGTCTGATGGTGATTGATGCCACCGTCTTTGTCCCAGAGTTGCGCCACGGTGAGGACTGGAGGGAACCCAACTTCATCGGGCTGAAAGGCTGCCTTGAGCGGATACGCTTTGCGATTGATCCGGCTGAGAGCGCATTTTACTTTGGTCGTGCCTAAGCGCAGTGGCGTGATGAATAGAGAGTACACGATGATCACCCGAATCGAAATTGATGGCTTCAAGATGTTTCAAGACTTTACCCTTGATCTTGAGCCAGTGGTGTGCGTTGTGGGGGCCAATGCGGTCGGCAAGAGCAACCTCTTTGATGTGTTGCGCCTGCTCTAACGCCTTGCCGATAACGACCTGCGCACGGCATTCCAGAGCCCTGAGACCGAGCGCGAAGAGATGCGCGGTGAGGCGTATGAAC
>CAIXLU010000633.1 GCA_903920315.1 uncultured Oscillochloris sp. | reverse complement strand
GCCGGGACGCTTCGCTGCGCTCAGCGTGACATGTGTGACAGGGTGAGGTTTGCTCCACATGCGACAAAATAGTATCAACCGCACATCCCCTGCTTATGCGGTATGATTGATGTACGGCGACCTCACTTCCCATTGCGCAGGAGACCTATGGCATTTGATATTATTTTTCTCGGCGGGGCATCGGAAGTTGGCGCGAGCTGCGTCGCTCTACGGTTCGATGACGTGTGGCTGATTGTAGACGCGGGCGTTCGCATGAGTGGGCTGGCCGAGGAGCGGCTGCCGGATTTCTCGCTTTTGGAGGGAAAGCAGGTGGCGGCCATCGTCGTCACTCACGCCCACGCCGACCATATCGGCGCCCTGCCGATCCTGCACCGCATGTACCCGAGTGCGCCGATCTACTCCACTTCGGCCAGCATCCAACTGATGACGATTATGCTGGCCGATGCCATCGCAGTGATGGAGAAGCGCGCCGCAGAAGAGCTTGAACTGCCCCTGTACGATAGCGAGGCGGTGGAGCAGATGCTGCAACGCCTGATGCCCTTGCCGGTGGATGATCGGCTTACGATTCGCGAGATCCCCGGCTTGGTCATTTCCCTGCGTTTGGCCGGCCACATCGCCGGGGCCGTAAGCGTGGGACTGGAACATCCCGAGGGGAAGGTGGTGATCTCGGGCGATATTAGCGTCGCCCCGCAGCGCACCATCCAGGGCGCACAGGCACCCCTCGTCAGCGAACCCGACATCCTGATTTTGGAGTCGACCTACGGCGGACGAGAACACGCGACCCGGAAATTAGAGGAGCAGCGCCTGGTTGCCGAGGTGGCGGAGGCCATCCAGCGCGGCGGCCACGTTCTGATCCCGGCCTTTGCCCTTGGCCGCGCCCAAGAGGTGATTCTCATCCTGCAAGAAGCTCAGCGGCGGCGCGAGATTCCGCACTTTACGGTGTGGGTAGACGGGCTGGTGCGCCGCGTATGCGCCGCCTACAGCACCATTCCTACCTTCCTCAGCCCATCGGTGCGCCAACGGATTGTGCGCGGCCAGCCGGTTTTCTTTACCGACACGATCCATATGGTCGAACCCGCCCAGCGCAAGGGTATCCTCCACGAACCGCCCAGTTGTATTATCGCCAGTTCGGGGATGCTGACCGGCGGGCCGAGCCGCTGGTATGCCGAGCGCCTGCTGCCACGGCCCGAGGCGACGGTGGCACTTACCGGCTACCAGGACGAAGAAGCTCCGGGCCGGATGCTCCAGCAGGTTGCCAGCGGACAGCAAAAAACCGTTGTTTTGGGAGATCAGACCATTACGGTGGCGGCGAAAGTGACGACCTACTACCTTTCAGGACACGCCGATCAGGGCGAGCTGATCGGATTCGCCCAGCAGATCCGCCCGCGTATGGTGGCACTGGTTCACGGCGACGGGGGCGCACGCAACAGTCTGGCCGATGGCTTGCGCGCCAGCGGTATGTCGGTGGTGCTGCCACCAACCGGAAACGTGCTGCACGTGCCGACGGTTAGGCGAGCTGTCGCCGCACCTTATGTTCCGCCTGCACTACCGCAGCGAACCCGCCAGGCGACCCCCGACAACGCGGATGCCGTAGCTGCGGTGATCTGGGAAGAAGAAGGCCGTCCAGTCGAGCCGGTGGTCGTCGAGGCCCGCGAGATTACACGGCGCTGGTATGGGGTCGAGGGCACGTATGAAGAGATCCAGACGATGATGACGGTGCTGGCGGCTGGCCCGCAGCGGTTCCAACCCATGATCTCGCTTGAAGGCTTCTACCGCCTCATGCCACCCGCCACCCTGCGGCAAAGCGCGCCGGTGGAGATCCCACGGGTAGAGAATGGCAGCTTTATCCTCGTCAAAATCAACGGCGGAGCCATCGTCCCCTGGTTCTGTCAGCGCGTAGCGGCGGGGATGATCACCGGCGTCGGGCCAAGCCGCCAGGTCGCCAAGCAGGTCATCGGTATCCGCGATGTGGTGGCCTGGATCGGCCATTGGGATATTCCGTCCTCCGCAACCAGCGACGCACAGCAGCGAGTCATTGACGACTGGATGCTCCAGAGCAGCGCCCACCGTAGTCACATCTCCGCTCGTGCGGTTGCAGCGGCGATGAACCCCGCCCAGAGTTACGATCTCGACACGTTGATCGTGGCGGTTGGCCATGCGGCGGATGATCTCTCGTGGCGGCTGCATGTCGCCCTGCTGATCGCGGCAAACCCACGCATATTTACGCTCATCCCTGCCACGCGCCCGCTTCAGGACGCTCGCTGGTCGGTGCGGCTGGCGGCGCACTGGGAAGACGCCCACGAGGAGCAGTCCAGCCAGCCGCGACCGGACACGCACGCCATTCAGCAGCGCATTGACTGGCACCTGCGCGGGGCCAAAGATTTGTACCGACGCAGTATTGACCCGGACACGGGAGATATCACG
>CAIXLU010000632.1 GCA_903920315.1 uncultured Oscillochloris sp. | reverse complement strand
TGATGGAAGAGAGAGACGAAACAGCAGGGAAGTCCATTATTTTATATCTCAATCTATCGACAAAGATATAGCTCGTTAGTGCTTTTTGAAACCTCCGTAGGACTGCTATATTATGAGGAGGATATGCAGAGGGTAGACATGGTTCGTAGCGACTTTACAGTTTGGCATTATGCCGCGAGCGCCAGCGCGACCTCGGGCATCGCGAGATCAGATGGCATGGCGATACCGCTCGGTGGGTAGCCAAGTACGATGAGCCAGTCCGTTGGCGCATCCGTCATCCCACTGAGGTGGAGTGGGTTTTTTCCTTTATGGATGCCCCGGGGGAAGACACGATGGTTATGCCAGACTGCCCGCAATGCCAACATCCCGGTGTTCAACGTGCGATGCACCGCCAGATGCGGGCGCATAATGGAGTGGTAGCGCTCCACAGCACTACTCACATGCACCGCGTCGTCCCAGACGGCCAGCAGTACGCGAGCGGCTGGCCGCCAGTCGCTGGGGAGAGAGGCGAGGATATCGGTGCTGCTCCATCGCAGCGTCCGGCGGTGCCGCCAGGCCCACGCCAGTACGGCCTGCCGGTCAGGCGGCAGCACAGCGCGCAGATCGTGCTGCACCTGGTCGACGTGGGCCACAAAGGTCAGCAGATGCGGCAGGCGTTCATGCAGGCTGGCATGCAACCGCTGGATCATCGCCTGCTGCGGGGAGGGGGCGGTGTCGGCAACCTCGGACAGCAATGCCAGTACCGCTTCCAGCTCGGTCTGGCGCTGGCTCGCATCCAGCACCCCACGGGCATCGTAGACGACGACGGCCAGCAGGTTCCGGAGTTCGTTGGTCAGGTAGGCCACCCCGTCGGCGATCCGGCGGGCGGTGGCGAGCGCCTGGGCGTGATCCTCCCCACTGGCTTTGGGCTTGCGTCCACGCGGCCGCTGACCGGCGGCAAGGCGGGCGGCTCGCCGCTCGGCGGCGGGTCTCCGCGCCTCCAACTGCGTGACGACCCGCTGCAGGCGAGCCTGCACCTGTGTGCAGGTGTGCATCACATGCCAGGTATCGCCCTGGGTGGTGATATGCGGCGTCACGCTACGGCATGCGGCCAGCATCGGCGCGCCGCCATCGAGGACGACCCGCTCCCAGCGCAGGCCGCGTGCCTGCAGTTCCCACAGCACCAGGATCCAACTCTCGGTGTCCACCGCCAATGGGCCTTCGCTGGCCCAGACCGCGCCGCTGTGGACATCGACGACGTTCAGATAGGCCCCGCGCCGGTCGTTGGCATAGATTTCATCGAGGGCCAACGCACGGGTGCTATCCGGCACATGGGTCTGCATCCAGGTTCGCGCGCGCTGGCCGGCCTCTGCCAGGATGGTGGTGATGGTCTCCCGGCTCACCCCACGCTGAAGCACCTCCGCCATGGCGTGTTGAATGCCGCGCACGCTGGCATGGGAGATCCAGAGCGTCAGCACCTGACGCGGGGTCATGTCGGAGGAGGGGGAAACATCCGTCGTGACGGGAGGGGTGAACGCCGACAGCAACGCCACCTGGGCCTGATCACGCCAGGCATAGAGCGTGGGGCGCGAAACCTGATACTCCCGGCTCATTTGCATCACGACTCCGTACTCATGCGAATGTGCCAACAAATAAGCGGCGCATTGTGCCCGCTCGGCGGGCGTGCTAGGATGGATCTGACCCATGTGGTCCTCCCTGGTGGTTTGGCTTGTGGTGGTACACGAACCATCGTACCAGGGAGTTCGTTTGTCTGCGGGCCGAGCCAGACTGTCAAGTAAAACTGGCCCTTCTGAAACCATGTCCAAGAAGAGAAACACGCCCCCCGGCGTCCGCCGCCGGGAGCCATCCTGAAACAGCATGCCCCCCTCGGCTTCGATGCGTTCCGTCTCCGCGATCATCTCCCCGATGATGTCGGGGCCAAGATGGTTGTATAGCCGACGGATGTGGAAGAGCGCAATGGGTTTTTCTTCGTGGAGACGCTCGGCGATCAGGGTGATCGGGTTTTGGTGCAGCGAGAGATCTCCCGGAGCAGAGGAAGCCGCATCTTTTACCACGATCGTGTCGGTGGTAAGAACCTGCACTCCATACGCGTAGAGACCCTTCCTCCCCTGAAGAACCCGCGCAGAGACCTGCTGCCCGGGTTCGAGTCGCGTGGTGCCGTCCGCTCGTTCTTTTTTATGGACAAAGATGGAGCCAAAGCGGTCGGTGTGAATAAAGCCGTGGGTGTAGAAAAAAGTGATAACCACGCCCGTTGTGTCCCCCAGAACGAGATCGGTGTCTGGGGAGCGGGCCGGAGGCTGTTGTTCGTGAGGGGAGGCGGAAAGACGTGACGGGTTCCCGTCGTCGGTGCGGACGGGTGTGTCCGCCTGCGAGTGCGGGAACTCCCCCTGATCGGGATGATTGTGATTGTCCGGTTCCCTCGGTGTATCCGTCATATGCCCTCGTGTCTTTCAACGTTCTCTGTCATGTCGTGAAGTATACCCGATGCACGGTGATGCGTGCGTGTGTATATCAGATCGCTGTATAATAGTTATCAGAACGACGCGATAACGACGCGATAACGAGGGATAGGTAGTCTATGATCCTGACGGTGGGGAATATCAAGGGGGGTGTCGGAAAGACGACGTTGGCCGTCAACATCGCTATCGTGCGTGCGTCGGCGGGGTGTGATGTCCTGCTCGTCGACGGGGATGAGCAGCGAACCGCGCAGACATTCACCGAACTGCGTGCCACCCTGCGAGGTGAACCGGGCTACACCGCCGTCAGCCTTCACGGTTCGGCCCTCCGCACGCAGGTTCGCCAGATGGCCACGAAGTATGATGAGATTGTGATCGACGTGGGGGGGCGCGATACCGGCAGCCTCCGCGCCGCCCTCACCGTCTCCCATGTCGTGGTTATCCCCGTCCAACCACGGAGTTTCGACATCTGGGCCGTTGATAACGTGGCCGAACTCATCAGAGAGGCCCGTGACATCAACCCCGAACTGCGTGCGCTCATCATCCTCAACGCGGCGGATGCCCAAGGCCGTGATAACGACGATGCCGCCACAGCGCTGCGAGAGGTCGTCGGACTCGAGGTTCTTGACCTGAGCATCGGGCGACGCAAGGCGTTCCCGAATGCGGCCGCTGCGGGTCGGGCGGTCACGGAGTACACGCCGAAGGATGCCAAAGCCATCGAGGAATTGATGGCACTCGTTGCGACAGTGTATCGCGAAGGTATCGCGTAAAGAGAGTGGAGTGATATACAATGGCTATCGCAAAGAAACCACTATCCCAACCAACGATAACGCCTGATGACACGGCAGAGAAGTTCATCATGGGTGCCTCGCAAGCCGTGCCCGCCGATAATGAAACGAAGCGTGCTCCGGTGATGATTCGCTTCGACACCGATCTCCTTCGTCGCGTTGACCAGGCCGCGAAGAGCCGAGGTGTCAGCCGGAGCGCATGGGTGCAGTACACACTGAGCCGCGCCCTAGAGAACGGTGAGGGGTAGCCATGACAGCCACCGCAGATCGTGCCATGCGTTCGCTGGACGCAAGCTGGAACCGAGCTCGCTGGGAATTACTCCCTAGCGATGGCAACCGCTATGAGGTGATTGATGGAGTGTTATATATGACTACCGCGCCGAGTTCATTCCATCAATGGATTATCCGTCAGATCACCCGCTCGCTCTACACGCAGATCGATGATTGCTCCGTTGGCCTCACCTACTTCGCACCGATAGGCGTCTTTATGCCGGGCTGCGATCCGGTACAACCCGACATCTTAGTTGTCCGCACCGAGAACACCGGCATCCTCTTCGACCGACGTATCTTCGGCGTGCCGACGCTCATCGTCGAGGTCCTCTCGCCGTCGAACGCAGAGCAAGATCTTATCACCAAGCGCGACGCCTACGCCCATGCGGGTGTGCCGGAGTATTGGATCGTGCGGCCTGCCACCCGCGATCTCCTCCTCTACGCCACTCCGGTTGATGGGATATACCGCATTGCCACGACGATAGCCCCCGACGATACGGTCACATCCACGGTACTCCCCTTCCATGCGGCCATCGCGGGCTTCTTTCGCGGTTCTCCCGATGAGGCAATCTAACGGTTGTATTGCATAATGATAGACAGATGATGATGATACGGTACACATTATGCATCACAGAGAAAGCATTTTCTTCGGCGATACATCCTACGTTGTGGCAGTGTGCGAGAGTATGCCAGAGATCATGAACAATCTTCGTCCATGTGCTCGTATACATCGCGTGTGCGCAGAAGGATTCCTGTGGCACTGAAACGTCCCATGCATGATCCGCAGGTCGTGCCCTTTATCCCTGATGATCATGCGACCGTGCCTGCGCGTGTGGACGCACGTGGGGCTATCTACACCCGACGCGAGGTCGTTGCCTTTATCCTCGATCTGGCCGGCTACACCTCCGACCGACCGTTAGCGCACCTCCGTCTGCTCGAACCCTCCGTCGGTCATGGAGATTTCCTGCTGCCCATTGTGGATCGGCTGCTCGCATCCTGGCGTGCGACTCCCGATGGGGGTCACGATGTGGCGGCGCTACGTCCGGCCGTATGCGGTGTCGAGATCCACGCGGAGTCGTTTGCGCTGGTACACCGTACCCTCGTCGCGCACCTTGTCACCCATAACCTTACCCCCGATGATGCCACGATGCTCGCCGATGCGTGGCTTATCCACGGCGACTTTCTGTTGGAGGAGTTTGACTCCTGTTTCGACTTCGTCATCGGCAACCCCCCCTATGTGCGCCAGGAGTTGATTCCCGACGCCCTGATAGCAGAGTACCGATTACGTTTCCACACCATCTATGACCGTGCCGATCTCTACATCCCCTTCATTGAGCGGTCGCTCACGCTGCTGGTGAAGGGTGGGTACCTCGGATTCATCTGCGCGGATCGCTGGATGAAGAACCGCTATGGTGGTCCCCTCCGCCAGATGGTGGCAGAACAGTATCATCTGAAGACCTATGTCGATATGGTGAACACGCCCGCCTTCCAGACCGAGGTGATTGCGTACCCGGCGATCACCATCATCGCCCGTGAGCGAGGGACGATCACCCGCACCGCGCATCGCCCCATAATTGAGACAACCACGCTCGCGCCGCTTGCTCGCCAGTTAACCGAGCCGCATCAGGCGGACTCGGTGCAGGTGCGCAGCCTGACCGGCGTGGTAGATGGAGCGGAGCCGTGGATTCTCGGTGTATCCGACCACCTCGCCCTTGTGCGACGGCTTGAGGTCGCATTTCCATCCCTTGAGGACGTGGGGTGTCGGGTAGGCATTGGGGTTGCGACGGGCGCGGATGATGCGTTTATTGGCCTCTTCGATGCACTCGATGTGGAATCTGATCGCAAGCTTCCGCTTGCGATGACACGCGACATTCAGACCGGCACGGTGGTATGGCGGGGGCTAGGGGTGATCAACCCATTTGAGGACGACGGGAGTGTGGTCTCGCTCTCCCGGTATCCGCGCCTCCGTGCCTATCTTGAGGCACGACGTGCGGTGATTGCCGGACGGCATATCGCTCAGAAGTCACCCGTGCGATGGTACCGCACGATTGATCGCATAACGCCTTCCCTTGCGACACAGCCGAAGCTGTTGATTCCCGACATCAAGGGCATGGCGCAGATCGTCTATGAGCCAGGACGGCTGTATCCTCACCACAACCTATACGATATCGTGTCCGATACGTGGAATCTCCGCGCCCTCCAGGCGGTGCTGCGAGCAGGCATCGCCCCACTCTTTGTGTCCACCTATGCCCCTCGGATGCGTGGCGGGTTCCTGCGATTCCAAGCACAATATCTTCGGCGCATCCGAATTCCACACTGGAGCGATGTACCAACCATACTCCAAACCGCACTGGTTACCGCTGGGGAACGCGGAGATCTACCGGCATGTATCTCGGCGGTGGCTCAATTGTATGGACTGAGCAAGGATGAATACGTGGCGATGAGGACAGATGCCATGATCATATGACGAGCCTCCACACCCTCGTGGCGTCGTTTGCGGGACACATCGCGGTTGAGGCGACCCGTAGCGAGAATCCGATCTCCCCAGGGTCGTCATGATGATCTGGGTTGACGCCGATGCATGCCCCACGGTGGTAAAGGATGCGGTTTTTCGTGCGTCCGCCCGACTGCACCTGCCCGTCTGCCTTGTGGCGAACCACCTACTTGCGATACCGAACTCCCCGCTCATTCGCATGACGCAGGTCACCATGGGGAGTGACATGGCCGATGCTCATAGTGTGCAGCACGTCGCGCCCGGCGATCTCGTGATTACCGCCGACATCCCTTTGGCAGCGCAGGTCGTTGCCCGTGGAGCCATTGCCCTCGACCCTCGCGGCGATGTATACACTACTGAGACGGTAGGGGAGCGGCTCGCGCTCCGTGATCTGATGGAGGAGTTGCGCGACGCGGGGGTGATGATAGGGGGACCAACCGCCTATTGCACCCGTGATCGCGAGCGCTTTGCCCAATCGCTCGATAGGCTCTTACCTCGCCGACCACCGACCGTGTGATACCAGTCCGTCCGTGTGTGGCCAAGGTCCCGCGCCTCGCCCTCACCAAGAAATCTGAACGGAAGGTTCATGAGCGATGAGTCAGTGAGATGACTCCGTGCGGGTGGACTCTTCATTCAGATTTGCCGATGTGAGGGCGAAGCGCGAGACCCTGCCTTTATTCATAGAAGTAGCCTCAGGAAACCCGCCCGTTTACGGGTGGGAGGAATGAGGCGCGGCCTCTATCCCTGGTAGGTGTTCGCCTCCGCGCCGCTTGCAGCGGCGTGGGGCACCACGTTCGTATACTGTCCGTGTGCGAAGGCACAATTCGGGGCAATGCACCCGTGGACCCGGTTTGCTGCACGTTTCCAACTGAGCCTTGCTGGTTCTGCCGAGGAATCCTTCGGCAGGTAAAAGGTTGAGGGTCGTATGCGTCGGCATA
>CAIXLU010000631.1 GCA_903920315.1 uncultured Oscillochloris sp. | reverse complement strand
CCGGTTGTGACTGCCCCGCACCTTCCGACTGAGCGCCTGCTGTGCGCGGCGCAGCTTTCGGCTCTGCGTGCGATACCAGCGCGGGTTCGCAATCGTCTCTCCGGTCGAGTATACCGCCAGCGACTTCAACCCCACATCCACTCCGACGTGAGTCTGTACCGGACGCTCGGTGCGCGGGGTGGCCTGCTGTTCCGTGACAATGCTCACGAACCAATGCCCGCACGGCTCCCGCGTGAATGTCGCGCCTTTTGTGACACCTTCCAGCGGGCGATGGACGACCGCACGGATCATGCCGATCTTCGGCACCGCCACGGCCTCGGCATGCAGCACCACCCGCTGCGGGATGCGAAAGCGCGGCGTGTCTGTCTTGCGCGACTTGAAGCGCGGGAAGCCCTTTCGCTTCTCGCCTCGCTTCACCCGACGAAAGAAATGCTGGTAGGCGCTATCGAGATCCCGCAGCGCCTGCTGCAACGACTGAGAATCCATCTCGCGCAGCCACGCCGTTTCCGGCTGCTGTTTCAGTCGGGTCAACTCGCCCGCGAGATCGTGATACGACAGCGTCGTACCCGTCTGTTGGTAACAGGTGATCTTACGATTCAAGGCCCAATTCCAGACAAACCGCCTCGCCCCCGCAAACTGATTGAGCACGGTTTCTTGCGCAACCGTGGGGGTGAGGCGATAGCGGTAGGTGGTCTGGATCGTTCGTGTCATGGCATTAGTATACCAGATTATTCGTTCTGTTGCACGTGCTTTACCGCACGAGGAAGCCATATGTCGAAACTACAGCTAAAGCCGCTCACGCGGGTGAAGCCCTTCTATCCCAGGGCTGAAGCTCCTGGGCTTTACGGGCTATTTCTATAAGAATTGTGCATGTGAGTATCACGTTGACGCTCTCTACCGACTGTGCTACCATAACGCCGCATGACAGATGAATATCGCTCGGGGAGCCGGGTTAGTCCGGCTGAGATAGCGGCCACCTATGCCGCTGACCCGTGGAACCTGACCTGGGTTATTCCAGCGTAGGGAAGCACCAGCAGCTCGTATGGGCCGCCGACTCCTCCATAGGTCGGTGGCTCTTTTTGTATGACGAATACGCGGGACTTCCTCGATTCACGGCCACAGAAAGATTTTTTCTGGCAATACCGCAGAAGTCATGTTGTGACGTCAGATCCAATGCCCATGTCACCCTGAGCGATGCGAAGGGTCTATCAGCGGGTCGGGAAAGATGCTTCGCTGCGCTCAGCATGACTTGACAGCGTTACTTCTGCTCTACTGCGATATTTCTGTGTCTTCCCGTGTTCTTCTGGGGCAAAATTTTGTTGTCGTCCTTTAAGGAGTATCCTATGAAACGACTAGTTCCATTGATCGCAATCATCCTCCTTTCTGCCTGCGGGCAACCCCGCGCCAGTTTGCCTACCGTTTCGCCAACCACCGGCAGTGTGCCGACAGCTACATCGGTACCCACCACCGCACCCGACACCGATAAGACTCTGGTGGTGATGGCCCACGACAGCTTCAGCGTCAGCGAGAGCGTTCTGGCCAGCTTCCAGCAACAGTATGGTGTGAAGGTGCAGGTACTCAAGGGCGGCGATGCTGGTACGGTTCTGAACCAGGCAATCCTCAGCAAGACCTCGCCCCTGGCCGATGTCTTCTTCGGCGTGGATAACACGTTCCTCAGCCGCGCCCTCGCCGCCGACATCTTTCTGCCCTACGATTCGCCCGCCCTGGCCGGTATGCCCGCCGACCTCAAGCTCGATCCGAGCGACCGTTTGCTGCCGGTTGACTATGGATATGTGACGATCAACTACGACAAGGCTGCGCTTACGCAGGCTAATCTGACGATACCTACGGCCCTGGAGGATCTGAGCAAGCCCACGTGGAAGGGCAAGCTGGTGGTGGAGAACCCCGCCACATCATCGCCGGGGTTGGCCTTTCTGCTGACCACGATTTCTCACTTCGGTGAGACAGGTAGCTATACCTGGAAGGAGTACTGGCGCGATCTGCGAGCCAATGACGTATTTATCAGCAACAACTGGACGGATGCCTACTACACGCAGTTTAGTGGTAGCAGCGGCAAGGGGGCGTACCCTCTGGTGCTGAGCTACGCCACCAGCCCGGCTGCCGAGGTCTACTTTAGCGGGGGTAAACTGAGTGAGCCGCCCACCGGCAACCTGCTCGTCCCTGGCGGCAGCTTCCGCCAGATCGAGTTTGTGGGCATTCTGAAGGGTACGCAGAAAGAGGATCTGGCGAAAAAGTTTGTGGACTTCATGCTGGGATCGCAGTTCCAGGCCGACATCCCGCTCCAGATGTTTGTCTACCCAGCCCTGCCGACCGCGCCCCAGCCCGAGATTTTTGCGAAGTTCGCCCAGGTACCCACCCAGGCCGTCGAGCTCACCCCCACGCAGATCGAGGCTGGGCGTGAGGGGTGGATCAAGGTATGGACAGAGATTATGCTGCGGTGATGAGCGACGAACGACCGCCAATCACTAACCCATCTCTTAGCACTGGCAGAAACCCCACGTATAGACGTGTGCGGTCGTGGTCGGTCGTCAGTGGTCGGGTGTCAGCGAGGATCGCTGAGATCATCGGATCAACCCTGCCGATCCTCTTCATCGCTCTCTGCTTTCTCTATCCGCTGGCATCCATCCTGCGCCTGAGCTTCGCCGACGGATTCGCTGGGCTGTGGGCGGTGCTGACCGACGGCTACACCTGGCGGGTGCTGGGATTCAGCGCAGGTCAGGCCGCACTCTCGACGTTGCTGACTCTGGTGGCGGGGCTGCCGGGGGCTTATGTCTTCGCCCGCTACGACTTCCCTGGTAAGCAGATGCTGCGGGCCGTGGCCGGGGTGCCCTTTGTGCTGCCCACCGTGGTGGTGGCGGCGGCATTGGGCGCGCTGCTCGGCCCGCACGGGATGATCAACACCGGACTCCAAGTAGTGTTTGGTTTGGAGCAGCCGCTTCTCCGCATTCCCAACGGCATCGGACTGGTATTACTGGCCCATGTTTTCTACAACTACACGGTGGTGCTGCGGCTGGTGGGCGGATTTTGGGCCAACCTCGATCCACGGCTGGAACAGGCGGCGACGATGCTGGGAGCTTCGCGGCGAAGGGTGATGTGGGAGGTGACGCTGCCGCTACTGGCACCGGCGCTGGGCGCGGCGGCCCTGCTGATCTTCATCTTCAGCTTCACCAGCTTCGGGGTGGTGGTCATTCTGGGCGGGCCGCGCATGGCCACCCTGGAAGTCGAGATCTACCGACAGACATCCCAGTTGCTCCAGTTGGATGTGGCGGCGAGTCTGGCGCTGATTCAGATGGCCTGCACCTTGGCCATGAGCGTGGCCTACACGCGACTAGCTGCCCGCAGCGCGGTGCCTCTCGATCAGATGCCGCATGCGGCGGTGGCTCGGCGATCACGCGAGGCGTGGCAGAAGATTCTCGTCGGCGTCAACGCCCTGCTCATCCTGCTGCTGCTCGGCGCACCCCTGGCCGCCCTCGTCCTGCGCTCGATCATTGGCCCCGATGGCCTCAGCCTGGGCTACTACCTAACCCTTGGCGAGAACCGCACCGGCTCAGCCTTCTTCGTGACGCCTACCACGGCCATTATCAACTCCCTGCGCATCGCAGCGACGACGGCCAGCATCGCCCTAGTTGTGGGCGTACCGGCGGGGTATCTGCTGGCAAAAGGTAAAAGGCAAAACGTAAAAGGCACAAAAGCCTTTGTGCCTTTTACGTTTTACCTTTTACCTTTTACCTTTCTCGACGCATTATTTATGCTGCCCCTGGGTACGAGCGCCGTCACCCTGGGGCTGGGCTATCTGGTGACTCTGGCGACTCCGGCGCTGGCCGGGCTGCGTTCCTCACCGCTGCTGATTCCGCTGGTGCATAGCCTGGTGGCCCTGCCCTTCGTGATCCGCAGCCTGCTACCAACCCTGCGCGGACGTAACCCGCGCATGATCGAGGCCGCCGCCCTGCTGGGCGCGAGCCCTTGGCGGGCCTGGTTCTACGTCGAACTGCCGCTGATCACCCCGGCGATCATCACCGGGGCCGTGTTCGCCTTCACCGTCTCCCTGGGCGAGTTCGGAGCCTCGCTCCTACTGACCCGGCCCGATGCGCCCACTCTGCCGGTAATGATCTTCCGCTTGCTTGGCCAGCCCGGTGCAGTCAACTACGGTCAGGCGATGGCCATGAGCAGCATCCTCATGCTCACCACCGGCGCGAGTTTCCTGGTTCTGGAGCGGATCAGGCCGCCAGGCGGGGAATTTTAACAAAAAAAATAGTAGTTGGTGACGAAGTCGCCAACTACTATTTTTTTTGTTATCTTTCAGACGAACACGTTCTCGTGGTAGATTCCAAACACCTCACGCAGCACATCGCACATCTCGCCGACGGTGCAATAGGCGCGCACGCAGTTGAGGATGGCGGGCATGGTGTTGGCCTCGCCCTCGGCGACCGCACGCAACTCGGCGAGGCGCTGGCTGGCCAGGGCGTTATCGCGCTCGGTACGCACCCGGTTGAGCCGAGCCAGGTGCTTGCGCTCACCCTCGGGGTCCATCGCCAGGATCGGGATATTGATCGGCTCATTCACCGTGTAGGCGTTCACCCCGACAATCTCGCGGTCGCCGCCGTCAATCTCCTGCTGGTAGCGGTAGGCGGCGTCGGCGATCTCCTTCTGGAAGAAGCCGTCGCGGATGGCCGCGATCACCCCGCCGCGCTCGGCGATGGCTGTAAAGTAGGCATTGGCCTCGCGCTCCATGCGGTCGGTCAGCGCTTCAACAACATAACTGCCGCCGAGGGGGTCAACCGTGTTGGTGACGCCACTCTCGCTGGAGATCACCTGCTGCGTGCGCAGGGCGATGGTGACAGCCTTCTCGCTGGGCAGAGCCAGGGCCTCGTCCATGCTGTTGGTGTGCAAACTCTGGGTGCCGCCCATCACAGCAGCGAGCGCCTGGATGGTCGTGCGGACAATGTTCACCTCCGGCTGCTGCGCGGTCAGTGAGGCTCCGGCGGTCTGAGAGTGGAAGCGCAGCCAGAGGGAGCGATCCTTTTTCGCGCCGTACTTATCGCGCATGAGCCTGGCCCAGATTCGGCGGGCGGCGCGATACTTGGCAATCTCCTCGAAGAAATCGTTGTGGGCGTTGAAGAAGAAGGAGATGCGCGAGGCGAAGTCGTCCACATCCAGCCCACGGGCGATGGCCGCTTCCACATAGGCTGCACCATCGGCCAGGGTGAAGGCCAGTTCCTGAGCGGCGGTGCTGCCCGCCTCGCGGATG
>CAIXLU010000630.1 GCA_903920315.1 uncultured Oscillochloris sp. | reverse complement strand
CAACGCATGGGTTCCCCCCCGCTTGCGGGGGGGCTAGGGGGGGGTAGAACTGTAAAGTCGCTACGAACCATGTCTAAGGCGTCAAAACTTGCCGACGAGGCTGTGCCAAAGGCTGATCAGCAGGCTGCGTACGGACGAGGCACTGGTGCCGAGGGTGCGGATGAGGATGCCGCAGTTGTTGGGGAGGATCGCCGCGCCGCCGTTATCCCCGCAGAGCTGTGCGGCCTGTGCGCAGAGAACTTCTGAGGGAAGGCTGTCACCGAGGAGGTAGAGGCTGCCGAGTACCGGCGTTGCGCCGAATATCCCGGTTACGGATGGGGAGTTCCACCTGAATACGATTGTGATCACCGGCGAGAATACCGCCCAGATGCAGCATTGTCAGGTTCGCCCGCCCAGGGTGAGCCGGATCATCGTAGCGCAACCGCGACCAGCGCCTTACTAAATGAGAGGGTCAGGTTGTCGCCGCCGCTCTCCCGTAGCAAGATGCGCGCATCGCTGTAGCGGGCCTCTAGTACACCGTCCGAGTTAATTTGAGGGATTGGCCGGAAAGGGCGGCCACGAGGGCCGCCCGTACAACCCTTCAAGAATGCTCGGACGCAGTACTAGCTGCACCTCTGGCGCCGGGTTTCACCCGCCCAGACCTTTGGCCCAGTCGTACTGCTTTAGGTACGGATCCGGCTTCACCGGGCCGTTCGAACTGGAGATTTCCTCAATCAGCCCGTTCGGTAGGATCTTGCCGATACGCACCGTCTTCCAGGTGTGCTGGCTCGCGCCGTCAACCTTCACCTTGCCCTCGGGCGCGGCGAACTCGATGGTGTCGGTCTTCGCTGCTGCCTGCACAGCCGCTACATCCGTCGATCCGGCCTTCTCCACCAACGCCTTCCAGAGATACACTCCAAAATAGCCCGCCTCAATCGGGTCGTCCGTCACTCGGTCCACGCCATACTTGGCCTTGTAGGCGGCGACGAACTTCTCGTTCTCGGGGGTCTTGGTGGTCTGGTAGTAGTTCCACGAAACGAGGTGACCAGCCAGGTAGTCGGCACCAATCCCGCGCACCTCTTCCTCGGCGATGCTCACCGAGAGAACCGGAAGTTTATCGGCAGTAAAGCCAGCGTCCTTAAACTGCTTGAAGAAGGCCACGTTGCTATCGCCATTCAGCGTGTTGAAGATCGCGTCGGGCTTGGCCTCTTGGATCTTGCTGATGATTGTGCTGAACTCGGTGCCGCCCAGGGGTACATATTCCTCACCGGCCAGCGTGCCGCCCTTCGCCGCAAGCTGGGCCTTAATGATCTTGTTGGCCGTGCGCGGGAAGACGTAGTCTGATCCGAGCAGGTAAATCTTCTTCTTGCCCTGACTGAGCAGGTAGTCTACCCCCGGCACAATCTGCTGAGTCGGCTCGGCCCCGGTGTAGAAGATATTCGGCGATGACTCCAGACCCTCATACTGCACCGGGTAGAAGAGTAGGCTGTTCAGGCTCTCGAACACTGGCAGCACCGCCTTGCGGCTGGCGCTCGTCCAGCAACCAAAAACTACCGCAACTTTATCCTGCTGGATCAGCTTGGTTGCTTTCTCGGTAAAGGTCGGCCAGTCGCTCGCACCGTCCTCAACGACCGGCTCAATCTTCTTGCCGAGGACGCCACCTGCCGCATTGATCTCCTCAATCGCCAGCAGGGTCGCATCCTTCACCGAAACCTCGCTGATGGACATAGTGCCGCTCAGCGAGTGCAGTACGCCGACCTTGATCGTATCGCCGGAAGCAGACGGAACCGCCGTGGTGGCCGCCATGGTCGGCGCTGCTGCCGTGGTGGCCGCCGGTGCCTTGGTCTGCGCTGCCGGGGCACTGCCACATGCGCTAAGCATCGCAGCGGCGATCAACAGGACAAACATCATCAGCGCAGCAAGGCGGGGAGTCTGAGCGCGGCGTGCCGCGAGAGAAAAAGGCTTCCGGTACATAAAATTCTCCCTTGTCTAGTCAAACAGGAGGTATCCGCCCAGACACGCTGCGCCGGCGGCAGATCTGAAACAAGGGAACGTCAGTGTTGGGGTTTGCGAGACGACAGAATCTCGCACGGAGCAAAGCGGTGCTGGGGAGGCGTCATTACGACTATCGGTTGTTTGAGGGGATGGACGGAATTATACATCATCCACCTACTTTTCCTGCGCGGTTGACCGTCAGGGCTGGTGCAAAATCCTCAGGTTGCCGCCCAACCCCCACCCCCAGCTCCTCCCCCACGCGAGGGGAGGAGAGCCAGATAGCTTTCTGGTGCGGAATACCCCCTCTCCCCTCGTGGGAGAGGGGGCAGGGTGAGAGGGGGCGCACCGATTTTGCATCAGCCCTGAATGTTTAACTTAATCGCAATGAACGGCACTTTCAGCATGATATATTTGGCCTATAATAAGGGGTAGAACGTGAGGCGTGGAATCGGATAAAGCGGCTCACAAAAACCTTTTCTCGCTGTTTAATTCCCACGAGGATCCTATGCTCGTTCGCCGACTGATCACCGCCGCCACGCTGATTCTGGTTACGCTATTTGCGGGCGCGGGCGCACTCTGGCTGCGCCCGGCCGAGGCTCGGCTGCCCGACGCTGATTTTGCGGCCCCTATGAGCGCCCGTGCCGCTGTGGATGTTGTGGCCGAGGCCCAGGCTCGCCAGGAGGCCCACATCGCGGCGGTGAGCCAGAAGATGGGATTGATTGACCCGACCCACCTGCCCCTCATCCCCAGCGTCTATTTTGCCGACACGGGGCATCATCTGAGCAACCGCAGCGGCTTCCTGAACTTCTGGCGGGCCAACGGCCAGCAGCTCATCTTTGGACTGCCGATCAGCGAGGAACTGGTGGAGAATGGGCGGATTGTGCAGTACTTCGAGCGCGCCCGCTTTGAGTTTCACCCTGAGGCATTCGGTAGTAACAGTCAGGTGCAACTTGGTCTGATCGGTACCGACCTGGCCACTCACAGCCTCCTGTCTGACACTCTCGTTGGCATGGACGACCCGCAGAGCGAGGCAACGTACTTCCCAGAGACGCGTCACACTCTTGTCGGCATATTCCGCAAGTACTGGAAGCGTCACGGCGGTGTCGCGATCTTCGGCTTTCCCGTGAGCGAGGAACTGGTAGAGGATGGTCGCACGGTGCAGTACTTTGAGCGCGCCCGTATGGAGTGGTGGCCCGAGGATGTCGACTCTTTCTTTCGTAACCAAGAGTCCATTCAAGGCTTTAGCCTGACGACGCTCTACGAGGTGCGAGTCAGCGATGTGGGCCGTCGCCTCGCCGCCGCCCGTGGGGTGAATATCGCGCCGGTGGCCCAACTCCCTGGCACCCCCATCTGGAGTGCGGCGATCTGGCAGCGCCATATTGATGTAGACCTTACCGCCCAGCAAATGGTAGCCTACGAGGGCGACCTGGCCGTCTGGCACGCGCCGGTGGCCACTGGCCGCGACGGATTTAACACTCCCACCGGCGACTTTGCGATCTACTACCGTGTGCCTATGCAGGATATGACCGGCAGCATGGGCGGAGAGACCTGGTACGTGCCACACATCCCCTGGGTGCAATATATCGTGGGCGGGGTGGCCTTCCACGGCACCTACTGGCACAATGCCCACGGTACGGGAGTGCGGATGTCTCACGGCTGCGTGAACCTGCGCATTGACGATGCGCAGTGGCTCTACGAGTGGGCCGATATTGGTACCACGGTAACGATCCACTACTGATTCCCACAAAAACGAAGATGGAGGTTGCCAGCAAAGCTGGCAACCTCCATCTTCGTTTTTGTGGGAATCTACCCATAGCAGTCCTATTTCCGATAATCGCCGGGTAGCCCCTACTCGCCAGTCCCTTCTCTCTCATATTTCGGACAAAATCGTGCCAATGAACCAATCCACTGACCCGCACCGCGATGCCTACACCGGCGAGACCGTGGCGATGCGCAGGTTGTCGTCTCACCACCGCCCCGGCACGCTCTGGCGACGGATACGCCTCGGCATGACTCTGGCTCTAGCCGCCATCTTGCTCGGCGCAGGCATGCTCTACTGGCAGGTTCACCGGCTGGCGGCGGCGATTACGGTGCCCGAGGTGCGGGCCAACCCTCCTCTCTCCACTCCGCTGGTGGGAGCTAACCTGCTGCTGATCGGCGTGGATGCACGGGCGGATCACCCTGAGGAGGGCGTGCGCAGCGACACCCTGATCCTAGTTCGCCTCGATGCGATTGGGCGCTGGGTGAGTCTGCTCTCCATCCCGCGTGACTCGCAGGTAGATCTGCCCGATGTGGGGGTTA
This sequence comes from uncultured Oscillochloris sp., assembly GCA_903920315.1. Classification (GTDB taxonomy): domain Bacteria; phylum Chloroflexota; class Chloroflexia; order Chloroflexales; family Chloroflexaceae; genus Oscillochloris. Next base: position 3,788 of record CAIXLU010000630.1, on the reverse strand, counting down.
CGAAGATCAATGTGGCCTACGGCCAGGGCTACGCTCGCGCCGAAGAGCTTTACGGGAAGGGCACGAGCCCCGCGCAGGGCGGCATGGCCCTGGCTGCTGAGACGGTCGAGCGATTGCTTAACCTGCACCGACGCGCTATGCGGGTGGACTATACGGCCCAGGTGAACTTTGACGGCTTCGCCGGAGTGATTGACGCCTTAGGCGGAATTACGGTGGACGTGCCCGTGCCGATTGTGGATGAGGAGTACCCGACGCCTGACTTCGGCACGATGCGGGTCGAGTTCGCCGCCGGCCCGCAGCGTATGGACGGTGCCCGCGCCCTGATCTACGCCCGCACCCGCCACGCCGACAGCGACTTCGGGCGGGCTGAGCGTCAGCAGCAGGTGCTGCGAGCCATCCTGCACGAGTTTCAGGCGCGGAATTGGCTGGGTCGGGTGACCGCCGTACCCGCCCTGCTCGGGTCGGTGGCGGGTGCGGACGGGGCAATGCCACCGATACTCACGACGATGCCGATTGACCGGATTGATGTGCTGCTTGGCCTGATGGGTCTGGCAGGCGGACTCGATCCCGACGCAATTGGGCAACTGCGAATCACCCCGGATGTCGTGGGTCTGACCGAGGATGGCTCGAACCTGATCTGGAACCCCGACGACATCCAGAGCCTGCTCGATACCTTTATGACCCCGCCGAACGAGGCCAGCGAGAAGGCAACGGTGCAGGTGTTCAACGCCACCGGCAAATCTGGTCTGGCCCGCACCGTGAGCCTAGAACTGGAGGGAGCCGGGTTTCGCATCCTGGTGCCCGATAACGCACCTGTCGGCGACTACCCACGAACCACGGTCTATGATCTGGCCGGGAAACCGGCCACCAGCCGACGTTTGGCCAAGACCTTGAAGGCGGATCTGGTGCACGGGGCGGCACCGGGGTTGCTGAGTCAGGCAGATATCGTGGTGATCCTCGGGGTAGATGCGGGGAGATAGGGGGAAGCACGTCCTAATGTTATAATACCGCCATCTTGAGTCCTACCTTCTATACCCCTAATCATACATAAAAGGAGCATGCACTATGGCCACTTCGAGCGAGCGGCCTGTTGTCACCGACTCGGGCATCGCCGTCGAGCCGATCTATCGCGCTGAGGATGCCGGGACGCCCCAGCCCGACCCCGGAGCTTACCCCTTTACCCGTGGGGTGTACCCGACCATGTACCGTGGCCGGCTCTGGACGATGCGTCAGTACGCCGGGTTCTCTAGCGCCCGCGAGAGCAATCTGCGTTACCGCTACCTGCTCAGCCAGGGACAGACCGGTCTCTCGGTGGCCTTCGATCTGCCCACCCAGCTTGGCCTTGACAGCGACGACCCGCGTGCCGAGGGCGAGGTGGGGAAGGTGGGTGTGGCTATTGACAGTCTGCGTGACATGCAGACCCTGTTCGCCGACATCCCGCTGGACAAAGTGACCACCTCAATGACCATCAACGCTCCGGCCAGCGTGCTGCTGCTGCTCTACGAGTTGGTCGCCGAGGGCCAGGGCGTCGGCCCGGATAAGATTGGCGGGACGATCCAGAACGACATCCTGAAAGAGTACGCCGCCCGTGGCACGTACATCTACCCGCCGCGTCCGAGCATGCGCCTGATCACGGATATTTTCGCCTACTGCCAGGAGCGTATCCCGCGCTGGAACACGATCAGCATCAGCGGTTATCACATCCGCGAAGCGGGAGCTACGGCGGTACAGGAAGTTGCCTTCACCCTGGCCGACGGCGTGGCCTACGTGGACGCGGCGATCAAGGCGGGGCTTGATGTGGACGAGTTTGCGCCCCGGCTCTCCTTCTTCTTCGTCGCCAACCCGAACTTCCTGGAGGAAGTGGCCAAGTTCCGTGCTGCCCGCCGGATTTGGGCCACGATTATGAAGGAGCGTTTTGGGGCCAAGAAGGCGTCGAGCCAGATGCTGCGATTCCACACCCAGACCTCGGGGGCCAGCCTGACGGCGCAGCAGCCGCTGAATAATGTCGTCCGCACCACGATTGAGGCACTGGCGGCGGTTCTTGGCGGCACCCAGAGCCTACACACCAACGGCTTTGACGAGGCGCTGAGCCTGCCGACCCAGCAGGCGGCCACCTTGGCTCTGCGCACCCAGCAGATCATCGGCTTCGAGAGCGGTGTTGTGGATACATCCGATCCGCTGGCTGGTTCGTATGTGGTTGAGGCGCTCACCGACGAACTGGAGCGGCAGGCCCGCGCCCTGATGACTCAGATTGACGAGATGGGCGGCGCGGTTGATGCGGTGGAGCGCGGCTGGGTTCAGGAGCAGATCGCCGACTCGGCCTATGCCTACCAGAAGCGGGTTGAGTCCGGCGAGCGGGTGGTGGTGGGGCTGAACAAGTTTGTGGATAATGAGGCGACCAGCGTGCCGCTCTTCAAGCTCGATGAGAACGTGGGCCGTGAGCAGACCGAGGGTTTGGCCAAGCTACGGGCCGAGCGCGACTCGGCGGCGGTTGCGGCAGCCCTGGCCGAGCTTAAGGCCACCGCCGAGGGCACCGGCAGCCTGCTGCCGCCCATGCGCGAGGCTCTGCGGCACTACGCGACCATCGGCGAGGTGTGCGGGGTGCTGCGCGAGGTGTGGGGCGAGTATCGCCCCGAGGTTCGGCTCTAAAGCTGCATCGCCCTGCCCCCTCACACTAAGAGGCTGAATGTGCCAGCTTCGCTGGCACATTCAGCCTCTTAGTGTGATTCTTCCTCGTCGCTGGGCAGCACCCGCCCAAGCAAGGCCGCCACGCTCTCGGTGGTAAGCTGGAGTCCGATTCTGCCATCAGCGATAATTCGCTCCATCACTGTCGGGTCGCGCTGCTCCTGGGGCAGGGCGATCACGAAGTGGTTCAGAACTTCGCTCCGCTCGTTCACCATATCGTCCCATGTGGCGTCGGGTGCGCGACGGCGCATATCGGCTAGGTGCAGTTCGGCAAACTCCAGCAGCTTCTCGGCGGTATCGTCGGTGAGTTGGGCGGCGGCACCGGCCAAGTAGTAGGTGGGGGCAGCGGCACCCGGCGCGGTGTCGGCGGGGGTGAGGTGACCAACCACCACCTCGCCGGGGGAGAGTCGCTTGGATGCGCCGTAGTCCGCTACCTCATACATCGCGTCATCGAACAGGCTGCGCAGGCTCAGCCCCTTACCCCTGCGCACCTCGGCAACGACATAGGGCCGCAGGCGCACCTGCCGCCACTGGGTCAGCAGTTGGCGCTCGAAGGGATCCACATCAAAGCCGCCGCTCTCCACCGCATCGTCGAGTTGATCAACCAGAGTGCGCCCATCGGCCTGACAAACATCAAAGGCGAGCCACGTCAGGAAGCGCTCGGCACCACGATCCTCGACCGTGTTGAGCTTCTCCAGTTGTTCCAAACCGTACTCGTACTTCCCGTTCCAGAAGCGGTCAAAGGCAGGCGGAAATTCATCGGGTATGCTCTGAGCCGCCTCAATAATCTTCGGCAGCAGGGTATCTTGGGCCTGACGCAAGCGCAGTTGCTCGCTACGAACTGCTGCCTCGGCGGGTAAATGGCAGTCCTTGTACTTGCGACCGCTCCCGCAGTGGCATGGGTCATTGCGACCAATTTTCTTGGCGGCGAGCTTTACCATGAGATCATCCTCGTATGTGTAGACAATGGTGTCTCAGACTCTACAGATGTTCATGCGATTCGCGCACAACACCCGATGAAAACGGACCGTAGGGGCGCGTCGCGACGCGCCCCTACCCGACACCCGCCTATTTTCACGTTAGCCGGGTGGTCTGGGTGATAT
>CAIXLU010000629.1 GCA_903920315.1 uncultured Oscillochloris sp. | reverse complement strand
TCTGTATTGGTTGATGGTGCAAGAAAAGCTGGAACCTTCAACCACTACAGATAAGTTTCACGAAGAGTAGTAAAACGCCCCTGGGAAATCCTCGGCGGCAACCTTGCGCTTCCCGCTCCACTCCTCAATATCAATCCGGTAGACACTGGTGCGGGCCAGTTCTTCGGCGACAATCGGTTGGTAATCCTCGCCCGTGCGCAGGTGCGGGAAGTACTTGTCGAGCAACAGTTGGAGTCCATAGCTGGCCTCCTCAGGGTCGTCCACCACCCGCGCTGTGCCGAACACCGTCACGCCACTATATTCTACGCTAAACCCCAGCGCCTCCTTCGCCGGTAGCAACCGCCCCATCTCGCTTACGCTTAGGCAGACCCGTGCGTCCGCCTCCACGTTGGCCCGCGTCCGCCCGTAGCGCGCCGTGTGCATGTAGATTGCCGACCGCGTCGGGTCATAGACAAACAGGTTGCTGTTGATGAAGGGCTGCCCATCGTGAGCTGTGGCGAGGTAGCTGATCGGCGCACGCCCAAGCAGCGCAGCGATCCAGGCGTCGTCATGCACGGCGCGATCCTGGCGTTTTACGTCGGCTCTTGGTCGGGTGTCGTTGTGGTTGGACATCGGTTTTTCCTCTCGGGAATAGGCGATAGTGTTGACGGAATCTTTGCTCAGTGCTATTGTACCCGCATTGAAACGATACATTGTATCACCTGAATAAAAGGTATTCTCCACATGCGCTCCACCGTAATCCTGCTGATGTTGCTGGCACTGCTCACCGCATGCGGTAGCCCTGTCGCGCCCCTCCCTGACGGCACAGCCAAAAAAACAATCGTTGTCACCTACTCCGTCCTCGGCTCCATCGTGAAGGAACTGGTTGGTGATACGGCCCAGGTCGTTGTCTCGATGCCGAACGGGCAAGATCCGCACGAGTGGGAACCTTCCGCCAAAGATATTGAGGTTCTCATGAAGGCCGATCTGATCGTGCAGAACGGACTCGGGCTAGAGGGTGGCATGGAGAAGACTCTCGCCCAGGCCAAGGATTCTGGGGTCATGTTCTTCACCGCCGCCGAACATATCCGTATCCGCAACGTTGGTGCGGGCGAGGGACTGCCCTCCGGCGACCCGGATCAAGCTGCGGGGGCCAAAGACCCTCACCTCTGGATGGATCCTCTGGCCATGAAGGACGTGGCGGCGGCCCTGACGATCCAGCTACAGGCCGACCTGGGCATTGATGCCGGTACACGTGCGGCGAGTCTGGCCAGCCGACTCGACGCCCTTAACACCGAGATTGCCGCCGAGGTGACGAGGCTGCCCGAGGCCAACCGCAAGCTCGTCACCGGCCACGAGTCCCTGGGCTACTTCGCGCAGCGCTACGGCTTCACGCTGGTGGGCGCGATCATCCCGACAATCAGCTCGCAGGCTGAGGTCTCGGCTGCTGACCTTTCCAACCTCAAAGGCTTGATCACCAAGAACCAGGTGCGGGCCATCTTCAGCGAGCTCGGCACGCCCCCCCAGGTTGCCCAGATGATTGGCCAGGAAACCGGGGCGAAGGTTATTCCGCTGGCCACCCACACCCTGCTAGACGACGGCTCCTACGCCACATTTATGCGCAACCTCGCTGGGGTGATCATCGAGGGGCTAAAACCCTAAGTCGCACTACCGCAAAAGTCACCCTGCCACATCGAGCGCCCGGCCCGTAAACGGGCGGGCTAGATCTGCGAAGGCCGCTGAAGCGGCCTCAGGCAGGCCGCTTCAGCGGCCTTCGTAGATCTAGCCGAGGGCTTTAGCCCCACGGCGATACGATGCCGGGACGTTACCGACACGGGGCGAGTACCCCGCGTGACAGCGTTTTTTTGCGGTAGTGCCTAAATCCCCTGAAAAATACCGTATCATAGCCCAGCGCGGACGACTCTAGGCAGAAAGTGAATTGACCTCATGGACTGGTGGCTTACTCCGTTTCTCAGCAACGCATTTATGCAGCGGGCGCTGCTGGCCGGCGTCCTGGTTGCCCTCTCCTCGGCGGTGGTGGGCACCTTTGTTGTGCTGCGCGGGCTGGCCTTCATTGGCGACGCGCTCTCGCACGGCGTCCTGCCCGGCATCGCGGTCGCCCTGCTGATTGGTCTGCCCGGCATCGTGGGCGCGGCGCTGGGTGCCGTGCTGATGATCGGCGGGATCAGCCTGATCACCAACCGCTCGCGGCTCTCCTCCGACACGGCGATTGGTCTGCTCTTTGTGGGCATGCTGGCCCTCGGCGTGGTGATCGTCTCGCGATCCACATCATTTACCGGCGACCTCGTGCGCGTGCTTTTTGGCGAGATCCTGGGAATCAGCCCTGGCTCCCTGATCACGCAGATGATCGCCACTCTGGTGGTGATGATCACCGCTGCGATCTGCGCACGACCCTTCTTGCTGCTCTGCTTCAGCCCCGAGCAGGCCCAGGTAATGGGATTCTCGTCGCAGCGTTACCATAACCTCATGCTGGCGCTGATCGCCCTGACCGTGATCGTCTCGTTTCAAACGGTGGGTACGCTTCTGGTGTTCGGGATGCTGCTGGCCCCGGCCAGTTCGGGGGCGCTGCTAGCTCGCCGGATCGGCGCGATGATCGCCTGGGCCGCATTGCTCGGCTCGGCGGCGGTTTACCTCGGCCTGCTGATTAGCTACCATTTCAATACCGCCGCTGGCTCGACGATTGTCCTCTCCAGCACGCTCATCTTCTTCGTTATCTTCACCGTGCAGAACCTGCGGGCGCGTCCGGCCCCGCGTGCGGAGGCGATCTAGCCATGACCCACGCGACTCTAGAGCCGCTTGCACCGGCTGCATCTCCTACGCCAAGGGGCACGCCATGCCTGATCGCCCGCCAGCTCACGGTGGGCTACTCTGGCGAGCCAATTGTCGCCGATGTCTCGGTGGATCTTTGCCCCGGCGAATCTTTGGCGCTGGTAGGCATCAACGGCTCGGGGAAATCAACCCTGCTGCGCACGATGGTTGGTCTGCTGCCCGCCCTAAGCGGAAGCCTGACGATCTTTGGTCAGGCTCCCGGAACAACACCGCGCCGGATCGCCTATCTCGGTCAGGCCCGCGCCGCCAGTTTCATCCTGCCGCTGCGGGCCATTGATGTGGTGGCGATGGGGTGCTTCCCCCGGCGCGGGCTGTTCGGGCGGATCACCCCAGAGGATCGCGCCCAGGTGCGCGCAGCAATGGCGACGATGGGCGTGGCCCACCTGGCCGACGCGCCCCTGCGCATGCTCTCCGGTGGACAGCAGCAGCGCGTCTATCTGGCCCAGGTGCTGGTGCAGCGGGCCGACCTGCTGGTGCTGGATGAGCCGACCGCCGGGCTGGATGCCGGTGGTCGTGTGGTTTACCTAGACGCGATGCAGGCCGAATTGGCCCGTGGGGCCGCACTCATCACCGCAACCCACGACATCCAGGAAGCGGCGGCGTGTACCCAGGCGATGCTGCTCTCCCGGCGAGTGGTGGCTCAGGGGCCAGGCCACGCGGTACTCACCCCCGAGGCGTTGCTAGAAACCTTCGGCGTCGTAATCACCATGACGGATCGCCATCTCGGAGTGGCGGTTGTCGAACGTGAACACGGCCATTAGGGAAGGATGAGGGAGGAAGGATGAGGGAGCCTGCCCCCGGCCCCCGGCCCCCGGCCCCCGGCCCCCGACCCCCGACCCTATCCCCCAAACACCAACCCCGCTAGGTAGTCCGCCGTCCCCCCCGCGTTGGTGTACTCGTTATTGCTGAGAACAATCACCGTCAGCTTATCATCGGGGTAGTGACCAAGGTAGGTCACCGCGCCGCTCATCAGGCCGGGGTGGTAGATCACCCGATGGTTAAAGCGCGACTCAATCTTCCATGCATAGCCATAGTTAAAGAGGTTGGGCGTGTACATCTGGGCCAGCACATCGAGCGGCAGTAGCGTGCCAGCGTCGAGCGCCTGGATCAACGTGTAAAGATCGTCCACCGTCGAGAAGATGCCGCCTGCTGAAAAGAGGTTACTGGTGTCAATCGGCGTCGCCGACGTGCCAACACCCACATAGCCGCGTGTACCGCTCAGGGCCGCGCCATCGCCGGTATCGTAGCCCGTATTGAACATCCCTAGCGGCTCGAAGATATGTGCGCGCATATAGGCCGGGTATGCCTCGCCCGACATATCCTCGATCAGTTTGCCCAGGATGACATAGTTTGAGTTGGTGTAATGATAAGCCGAGCCAGGGGTGAACTCTAGGGGCAGGTTACGGAAGCGGGCGATCACCTCAGCGGGGGTGGCTGGCTTTGTCTCAACATCGGCGAAGGCGAGGAAGTCGGTGTAGTTCTGTAGCCCCGACGTGTGGGCCAACAGATCGTGAACCGTGATCGCGCCCCAGGCATCCGGGCAGTCGCGCAGGTAGGTGCAGATTGAGGCGCGCAGGTTAATCTTTTCCGCCTGCACGAGCTGCATCACCGCCAGGGCGGTCAGTGGCTTGCTCACCGAAGCAAGGCGGAAGCGCGTCATTACCCCAGCGGGAATGTTCAGCTCCTGGTTCGCCAGACCGTAGCCCTTACGCACGAGCATCTGGCCTCGGTAGTTCACCAGCACCGTACCGCTGAAGTTGCCCTGCGTGGCGAGTTGCCCCAGGTAAGAATCCATCTGTACGGCGACTGACTGGAGATCAGGACTGAGGGTACCCGGCTGGGGGGAGAAGACTGCGGCCAGAGGTGTACCGGCGGCGACGGTCGGCACAACCTCTGGCAGCGGTGTTACCGTTGGCTGAAGGGTTGGCTGACCTTCCGGTATGGATACAGAATCGACTATCGGTGGGGCGACGAAGCCCGAGATGCGTGCGGGCAGACCGCCCGAGCGCGGGGCGCTACACGTGGTGAGCAGCATGAGCAGGCAGATAGCCAGCCCGACACGGCGGGCGTTCGAGCGCATTGATGCGAATCTCCTCCACGGTTTCCTGTTGATAGCGTCGCGATATTGTACCACGCCTCTGGCGAACGGGGGTACGGCGTGCAGGGCTTGTCAAGGTTGTTGCAAAGTCCGCAGATTGCCCGTGCCGCAGACGTAAACGGGCGGGCTATTAACTGCGAAGGCCGCTGATGTCCGGCTATCGGCTATCGGCTATCGGCTATCGGCTATCGGCTATCGGCTATCGGCTATCGGCTATCAGCTATCGGCATCCGTTGTCGCGACCGGGGCGGTGCAGCGGATCTGGTTGCGGCCATTGTGCTTTGCGGTATACAGCGCATCGTCGGCATAGCGGAACAGGTGCTTCGGATCCCCCGCACGCTCCAGGGACAACCCGGTGCTGGCGATGCCAATGCTGACGGTGAGGTGCAGATCGGTCTCATCAGGGCGGCGCAACGGGTTCGCCGCGATCTGCGCACGCAGCCGCTCGGCAATCATGCACGCCTCGTCCAGCCCAGTGCTGGACAGCACCACCAGGAACTCCTCGCCACCCCAGCGGCCCACCCAGTCGAAGGGGCGTACCGTCTGCGTCAGGATCTGCGCGATGTGGATTAGGGCGCGGTCGCCCATCAGATGCCCGTGCTGGTCATTCACCGCCTTGAAGTGATCAATGTCGAGCAGGGCCAGGCTCAGCGGGTAACTGCCCCGGTTGGCCCGCGCCAACTCCGCGTCTACGTGGTCGGTGATCGCCCGGCGGTTGAGCATGCCTGTCAGTTGGTCGTGGCTGGACTGGAAGGCATAGAGGTCGTGGGCCGCACGCAGATCGGCCTCCGTCTGCTTGCGCTCGGTCACGTCCTCCGCCAGATAGGCAAAGCGCTGGGGCGCGTCTGTCGGCCCGACGATCAGGCTGACGTTTACCGCCAGCATACGCGGCCCGTCCATCGTCATGTGCGCGTACTCAAAGGTTACTGGGGTGCCGCAGCGTGCGCAGGCGACATACTGCGCACGCCAGAGGCGGATATGCTCTGGCGGTACGCCGACCGCGCTTGAGCGGTAGGGGTAGGACGTATCTCCGGGTATGTCGAGAAATCGCTTAGTGACCGCATTGTCCGCGATGTGCAGAATATCGTCGTCAATCAGCTCGACGATGCCCATCATGACTGTGGTGCTGTCGAAGAAGCTACGCAGGGTCGCCTCGCTGGCCCGCAGCGCCTCTTTATCCTGCATCTGGGCGGCGTGTTCCGTCGCACGCTCGGAAACCAGCGCCGCTATCCCATAGGCGCTGGTCGCAATGATCATGATGTACAGATGGGCGTCGAGGCTGGCCGCGAGCGGGTTGGGGGTGGTGGCGACAAATGGCCCTTGGGCAAGGAACAACTCCAGCGTTATCAGGCTGGCGAGGAATAGGGTGACCACGCTCACCCCGCGCATCTGGAAGCGTCTCACCGCCCAGATCAGCAGCGGAACCAGCGGGTAGGGCTGCGTCTCATCCCCGCTCGCGTTCGCGACGAAAATACCTCCGCCGACCAGCAGGAGGGCCGCCATCAGCGCCGCAGCCTCAGCGATCCGCCAGCGGGTCATCTGGCGCAGGGCGGGGCGTGCGGGGCCGAGCCAACTGAGGGCCAGGGGCGTGAGCAGCAGCATACTCACGCCATCGGTAACAAACCAGATTTGCCAGGACTGCCAGAAGGACGCGCCAAAGCTAGCCCAGACGACGACCGCCCCCAGCAGCGCCGTGAGCGCGTTGCTTCCCACGGCGGCAATCGCCACCAGGCCGACCAGATCGCGCATGCGGGTCATCGCCAGGGGTGCCGCCGACCAGCGGCGCACGAGGGTAGCGGCGAGGAGCGCTTCGGCCAGGTGCGCCAGGGTCAGGGCCAGGCTGACGAGAAGTGATGTCCCCGCCCAAAGCTGGGCGAGTCCCATCGCCATGCCCGCGCTGATCAGCAGCAGCGGCCACGCGGGCGACGGGGCCAACAGCAGGGCGGCCAGCAGTATCCCACTGGTCGGCCAGACCGTGGGCACCGCAGCGGGGGGAACCACAAACCAGGTCACGCCAAGGCTGGCGCTCGCGAAGACGAGCAACCCCAAGCAGCAACTGATAAAGAATCCGTGGCGGTTATGTATGAGCATTTCGGACTCTATCCTCACAATTAACGCATTACCGCAAAAGGAATGCTGTCCGGCACCACCCGCCGGGGGGCTTCAGCCCCCGGCTAGATTTGCGAAGGCCGCTGAAGCGGCCTGTCTGAGGCCGCTTC
>CAIXLU010000628.1 GCA_903920315.1 uncultured Oscillochloris sp. | reverse complement strand
GCAGGAGGCAGGAGGCAGGGCGCAGGAGGCAGGGGCACAGGAGCAGGAGTCTGTCCTCCTGCCTCCTGCCTCCGTATCTCCCGCCTCCCGCCTCCTGCCTCCTGCGCCCCCTGCCTCCGCCCCCCACTCCCCCCTCCGCTCCGGCTTTGTGGCCCTGGTGGGCAAGCCAAATGTGGGCAAGAGTACGCTGCTCAACGCGCTGCTTGGCCAGAAGGTCACGATTGTTTCGCCACGGGCGCAGACGACGCGGGTGCCGGTGCGGGGTATCCTGAGCCGACCTGATGCGCAGGTGGTGTTTATTGATACGCCCGGTATCCATAAGCCGAACCATAAGATGGGCCAGTTTATGGTTAATCTGGCTGAGCGTAGCCTGCCAGGCGCAGATGTGATCTGTTTTATGGTTGACATTAGTCAGCCACCTAGCCAACTCGACCAACAGATTGCCGAGCAGGTGCAGCGAGCACGCGGCCACCGGCTGCTGCTGTTGAATAAGGTGGATGTGCCGCCGCGCCGGGGGGCAACCTATATGGAGGAGTACCGCGATCTGGGGAAGTGGGAGATGGAGTTGGCGATCTCGGCGCGGCGTGGGCAGGGATTGGCTGGTCTGCTCGACGAGATCGTGGCCCGGCTGCCGCAGGGCCACGCCCTCTACCCGACTGAGCAAGTGACCGACCAGACCGAGCAGCAGTTGGCGGGCGAGTTGGTGCGCGAGAAGGTACTCTATTTTATTCAGCAGGAAGTTCCTCACGCGGTGGCCGTGGAGGTGGACGAGTGGGAGCAAAAGGATGCCGCCGTCTACATCCGCATGACGATTAACGTAGAGAAGTCGAGCCAGAAGGGCATCCTGATCGGTGCGGGCGGCGCGATGCTCAAGCGGATTGGCAGCGCGGCCCGACATGATATTGAGCGCATGCTGGCACAGCAGGTATTTTTGGAGCTGTGGGTAAAGGTGCGCGAGAATTGGCGCGACGATCTCTCGGCGATGGGCTGGCTGGGCTACCGGGCCAAGGACTGGTCGTGAGATCGTACTCCTGCAACAAAATCTAGGCTCCAGGCGTAGAGAGAATGTGCGGTTGCCCTTGCCGGGTCATGCCGCCTATGCTACTCTGGAGGCGGCCTAATGACAACCCGTTCTCGCCTAGCAGGCAGCCCTCTTGCCCTTGCCAAACCCATATGGAGCGTTATGGCTGAGGTCAGTCAGATCCTCTGCCCGAAGTGTCACAAATCGAACCTGCGCCGCGCTCGCTTCTGTCAGCACTGCGGCCACGATATTGTGCTGAATAACGACAAGCCGAGCGATGATCGGCGCTATGCGATCACGCGTGTGATCAAGCAGGGCGGCCAGGGCGCGGTCTTTGAGGGCATTGACGAGAGTGGCCAGGTCTTTGCGATCAAGCAGATGCTGGACAAGTTCACCGATCAGAAGGAGGGCGTGGAGGCGGTTGAGCGATTCAACGCCGAGGCCAGACTGCTTCAAGGGTTGAGCCATCCCCGCATCCCACGGATCTATAGCCACTTCACCGACGAGGGATGCCACTATCTGACGATGGATCTTGTGCGCGGCAAGGATCTGGAGCAGATCGTTGAGGCGCGCGGGTTGCTACCTGAATCTGAGGTACTCACCTACGCCGACCAGATCTGTGACGTGCTGGTGTATCTGCACGGCAAAGGGCTGATCTACCGCGATATGAAGCCCTCGAACGTGATGATCGAAGATAGCACCGGCGGAGTTAAGCTGGTAGATTTTGGGATCACCAAGCTGTTTAAGCCTGCTGAGCGTGGCACGCAGATTGGGACGCCGGGCTACGCGCCGCCCGAGCAGTACCAGGGCATGGCCACACCGGAGTCTGATATTTTCGCCCTTGGCGCGACGCTACACCATCTGCTGACTGGCCGTGACCCGACGGAGCAAAAGCCGTTTGATTTTCCGCCCGCCAATAGCGTGAACTCTAGCGTCTCCAAGCGCACTAGCGATGTGCTCCAGCAGGCGCTCCAGATCGCTCCGCAGAGTCGCTATGCGCGCATGAGCGATTTTTGGGACGCCCTCCGCCCAGAGCGGGCGCAGCGTCCGGCCCATGTGCGGGTGGCTCAGCCAACGGTGCAACTGCCGTCAGCGGTAGCCGCGCAGGTAGCCGGTATCCCGGCGATGGCCGGATCTGCACCGACTTCAAAGGTGGCACCGGCTCCGCCACGCCCAGCCCCGATTCCGCCACAGCCCGCCATGCCGGTATCCACCCCCAAGCCCCTCGCTCAGCGGAGCGGATTTCTGGCAGCCGTGGGCATGGTGATCAGTTGGATGGTCGTGATGCTGATTGTGGCGATGATTGGTATGGGAGCCTATGTGTACGTGGCCCGCCCCGCCTGGGCCACCAGGTTCATCGCCCCGCTGACGAACCTCGTGCCAACCAGTAGCCCGACAGTTCTGACCTCGCAAACTTTCACAACCGTTGTGACCATCCAGATGCCGACAGGTTCAAGTGATGCGGCTATCCGTACAGGGCTACAGGTGGCCTTCGCAGAGTCAGCAAAAGCCAGGTATGGTGCGGGCACACTGGTAAACCAGAATGTGCCGCCTAGCCCGGTCGGCAATAGTATTGAGCAGGTGAGCGGGCCAGATGCGAACGGCCAAGTGACGTACCAGGCAACGATGCAGGGATATATCTACACGCCATAAAGCTTGTGACGGACACACAAAACCGGCGGGCATTGCCCGCCGGTTTTGTGTATCTGTGACGGTTCAGATCAGCTTTACAGTTTGCGGTGTTCGTAGTGC
>CAIXLU010000627.1 GCA_903920315.1 uncultured Oscillochloris sp. | reverse complement strand
TGGTCAGATCAATGATCAGCGTATCGCCGGGAGCCGCCGCGACCTGATACCAATCCGCGTCGAGGGGATCGGCGACGACGCCACGGGAGAGGGCCATCCCGCCGGTGAACGGGAGCGAGGTGGCCTGCGGAGAGGTATTGTTGGGTTCGATCTCGGTGAGAGTGGGAGGCGATCCACTGGAGCCAGCCGAGACGGTCACGGTGGCGGTGGCCTCATTATTGGCAAGAACCGAATCGAGGGTACCCGATTGGACACTCACACGGGCAACCAGACTACCGCTCGCGCTCAGGGCGACACGTGCGGTGGCGGTAATGGTGTGAGTAGCCCCCGAGTTCATGGACGCCAAGATGCACGATACCGCGTAGTTATTGAGACAGCCAGGAGAACTGGTCTGCACGACAAGGCCATTCGGCAGGCGCAGGCTCAGGTCGGGGGCGGACGCACTGGCAGGGCCGTCGTTACGCAGCGTGATGGTGAAGGTAACGAGATCACCAGCCTGGGGCGTGGGCGGAGCAACGGACATCCCAACGACGAGATCGGCGGAGGTGGGGATTCGCGTCGTCGTCGCGGTTGCGGTGGGCGTGGCGGTGCGAGTGGCCGTGCGGGTGGCGATACCCGTAGGTGTCGCCGTGCGAGTGGCAGTAGGTGTGGCTGTGGCCGTCGGTGTAGGGGAGACCACAACGACAGGTGATGGATCGACGACCGTAACCCGGTAGGAAAAGCTACGCGCCAGACCGCCGATCAGCACATTGCTAACCGTCACGTCAAAGGGTACATCCTGAGTAGGGCGGGATCCGCTAAATCCGCCGCTGGCCATGTCTGGCTCCCACACAAGCGTGTTGAGACCGTACCCGTTGGTAACGGGCTGCTGGGTGATCAAGAGCGCGGATCCATTTGCCGCCTTCATCGTCACGATGGCCCCCGAGAAATCGGCACCCGCGTAAGCGAACGACCAGCGTGGGTAGATGATCGTGTAGGGAACATAGCCACGTGGCGGCCATGCAACAAAGCCATCCGGCTCGCGCAGTGCAGGAACTGGGTCAGAGCCATGACCATCAAAGACGTAGAGGGCGTTGGATGCCCATGTACCTGTGCCTGGCGGAATATCGCCAGTGCCCATCATCTGGGTTTGTGGGTGGAGGACCCAGCGGCGATGGCCGACAAACACATTGCCTGTGCCCGGATCTTGTATGTAGCCGTCAATCGCGTTCCAGCCAAAAACGCCCAGAAACAGATTTGAGCTACCCGCGCCCTGGGCTCCCCCGGCGGAGTAGCACTTCCACGTCGTCGGCGGGGTATGGTTGAGGCTGTTATTCGCAGTCATCATAAGTGCCGCAGCCTGGGCCTGCGTGGAGAAACTCGCGTCAATCGTGATCCCCGCCGGAACCCCAGCCATCGCCCGGAAGTAGTTAATCCGCTTGGCGACCGCCGCCTGGAAGGCCGCACTTGTGGTACCCGGTACACAGCCAGCCACCGAACCACTCCAGTTATCGCTGGGCGTAGGCGCATTTTGATAGTGGTCAAGGTAGAACTGTAGTGAGGCAGCGCGGTTGGAGGGATCGACGGTAAGAATTCCTGCAGCACCAGACGGGGTGGGTGTCGCTGTCGTGATGGCACTCGTGGTACTGGTGTTTGTCGGGGTAGTAGTACTTGGTGAAGTACTCGTATTCGTCGGAGTACTCGTATTTGTCGGGGTATTCGTGAAGGTTGGCGTACTGGTTACAATCGCATTGACCACCGACCAGCCAATATCCTGTAGGAGCCCGCGCACAATATCTCCCGGATCGTGGGTTGACTGGCCGGGAGAGAGGGAGAAGGTCATCAGTGCACTCGTCGTGCCGTTGAAAGACTCGTCCAAATGAGAATAGCTTGATCCTGCCCTCCAGGTTGATGGCGCGTAGAGTGGCACATTCGCGTTGCCGTTCGCCGCACGTGCGTTGGGGCCGGTGAAGTAGATCGGGCTTGTGATAAGGGCTGTACCCAAGGCGACCGATGGGTTGGCATAGCTCGCGAGAGCGTTGCCGGCGCTGTCGGTGGTATAACGGTCGTAGATAGAAGGTAGCCCAGTAGGAGATCCCAGGCTGCCACTTCCCGTGCTATCAATGCTGGCGAGGCCGGAAACTCCGATGCCGTGGGCAAGTTCGTGGAGTACGACCGAGACGAAGTCGTATTGGCCCGCTGGGGGATTGCCATCCGTACCGAAATACCAATTGCCGAACGTACTGTTGAAGTTCGCGTTGATGTCGGATCTGGTCGGATACAGATCCGTACCCGCGAGCTTGTTTGCAAGGCCAATCTGATACCAGGTACTCTTCACCGGAGCACCGGCAAAGTCACGAATCCAATCAGTTGCTCCCGCCGAGCCGAGAATGCCCGTCTCGAGCGCGGTCCAGTTGGCCGTAACCTGAATCGGCACCGGCGAACTGATCTGCTGCGACCAGATGCTGACCGCGTAGGCGAAAGCGGTCCGAGCCTCAGCGCTAAACCCGGTGTAGGTCACGTTGATCGTTGCTGGCTGGAATGCCGATAGCGATGCGTGATTGCCAGAGTTGACAGCGAGTGGCCCGTATTTGGCAGGTACCCGGTGGCCTTCGCTACCGGTTCCGACGACGAAGTTTTGGAGACGACCGGGCATTGTCTGGGGTTGCGCGGGGGTCTGACCGAGTGCGGACGATGCCCAGAGGCTGAGCAGCATCACGATGACGGTGAGGGATGCGACACGACGGATGACAATCTGGCTCGGAGTGGACATGAAAACCTCCAACTGCCCTGTGTGTGTGAAATGATGATGTGTGCGGCGGCAATCTCAGGGATGTCGGGAGGTGCTGTCGCGCACGCATTATAGACTCAAAACCAACGGGATGCCTCGTCGTATAATGACCCATGTGACTGCTCATTGTTGACGCAGGAGGCCGTTATGAAGCGCTTTTTCGTCGTCCTCGCATTCATCGTCGGAGTGTCGTTACTCCTCAGCCTGGGGTATCGGCACGGTTCCACACCCACAGTGTCTGCCGCCACGACTGCCCCGACGTTCAGGTGGGCGAAAACCTGGGGCGGGAATGCGGCGAGTGTCATAGCCAAGAATGTGAAAATTGATGCGGCGGGCACCATTTATGTGGCCGGAGAGTTTAGTGGCACGGTGAATTTTGACCCGGCGGGTGCCAATCCGAGCAGCACAAAGACATCGCTCAGCGGGACGGTAGACGCCTTCCTGAGCACGTTTAACGCGAGTGGGCAGTTCCAATGGGTGCGAACCTGGGGGAGCGGCCCGACCGGCGGTGACGTAAAGCGTGGGTTTGGTCGGGATGCCGCCAACGGACTGGGGCTGGATGCGTCGGGCAATATCTATGTCGGTGGCCTGTACCAAAGCACTGTTGATTTTGGATCAGGAATCGTGGCGACATCGAACGCGCCAGCAGGTTCCAACAACATCTTCGTCGCCCGGTTCGCACCTGATGGAACGACCCAATGGGTGCGAACCTGGGGCGGAACCATCGGGGGTGAAGGTTATAGCGTGGCCGTGGATACGGTGCGCGGCGCGGTCTATGTGCAAGGGGACTGGTCCACCTCTCCCAATACGGGCACGGTGAATTTCAATCCCGCTGGCCCAACGCCCGATCTGCACGCCAATCATGGGTTCTACGACGCCTTCCTGAGCAAATACGACCTGAACGGGAATTTCCAGTGGGCGCGCACCTGGGGCGGTGAAGGCTACGACGATGGCCCAGGGGTGGCTGTGGATACGACCGGGAATGTGTATGTGGGCGGCATGTACGGCAGCCAGCAGATTAACTTTGATCCAGCGGGTGGGAGCGCGGGGCTAGGTCACCCGGCGACGAACACGGGCAACACCGTACTCTATGTAGATGTTTTCCTGAGTAAGTTTGATGCAGACGGCAATTTTCAGTGGGTACGAACCTGGGGCGGGCTAGACGCTGGTGGGAAAGGTACCGTTAATGCGGGTGAAACCGTGGCCACCGATGGGGCGAGCGATGTCTATATCGTCGGTCGGTTTGGCTGCGCCACCTGCAACTTCAATGCTGGGCCGACCGGGAACGCAGACCCTCATACGAGCCACGGCAATGCGGATGCCTTCGTCAGTAGATATGATGCGAACGGCACTTTCGTCTGGGCGAAGACGTGGGGCGGGGCAGGTGCAGACGGAGCCGCTGGCGTGGCCGTGGACGGAGCACACAACGTATACGTCGGCGGGATTATTTCGGCCACCGTTGATTTAGGCGGTGGGCCAGTCACATCGCAGGGGCTATCGGACGCCTCACTGAATAAGTTTGCCACCGACGGAACCTTCCAGTGGGCACAGACGTGGGGTGGATCCGGCAACGACCTTAATTGGGGTCTCACCCTGGATGGGGCGGGTAACGCATACACATTCGGATCGTTCCAAAACACGGTTGATCTGGATCCCAGCAGCGGCAGTAACCCTCACACAGCATCAGGCACCCAGGATGCCTATCTCACTAAATTCGCGGAGACACTGGTATCGTTGAATCAGCGTGTATACATCCCGGTTGTGATACGGTAAGACAAGGTAGAGCATAAGTAACCCTATCACGCAGAGCGAAGCGAAGCGTCCCGGCAATGATCATGCACATCGGGACGCTTCGCTTTGAGTGACACTATGACAGGGTTACTTCTGCGGTATTGCCTAAAACCTGAAACCTCGTCTAATGCTCGTAGGTACGCGCTTCCAGCCCGCCTGCCCATTGGGTACCCAGCAATGCCGCGACATGCTCCGCCCGTATGGGTTGGCTAAACAGATTGCCCTGGGCCTCCTCGCATGCCTGTTTCGTGAAAAATGCCTGTTGGTCGCTATTCTCGATACCCTCGGCAACCACGGTCAGGCCAAGGATATGGCCAATGGCAATGATCGCGCTGGCAATCGCGGCTGCGTCCTCGTTGTCGGTCACATCGCACACAAACGAGCGGTCAATTTTGACGCTATCGGCGGGTAGGCGCTTCAAGTAGGAGAGCGACGAGTAGTTGGTGCCGAAGTCGTCAATGGCGATATGTATGCCCATGTCGCTCAGTTCTTCAAGGATGCCCACGGTGCGCTCCAGATCCGCCATGATCGTGCTCTCGGTGAGCTCCAGATGTATCGCCTGTGGCGGCACTCCTGTCTCTCTCAGAATCTCACTGATCTCCTCAACCAGCCGACTGTTCTGGAAGTTGCGTGCCGACAGATTAACCGAGACCGTTATATCGGGGTATCCGGCCTGACGCCAGGTGCGGACATCACGACATGCGGTGTGCAACATCCACACATCAATCTGCTGAATCAGGTCGGTCTCCTCCGCCATAGGAATGAAGACGCCTGGGGCAACAAGACCGCGATCCGTGTTTTGCCAGCGAACGAGCGCCTCAAATCCGCTGATCTCGCCACTGGCCAGATTGATGATGGGCTGATAGTAGGCCAGGAGCTCCTGGCGCTTAATGGCGTGTCGCAGATCCGATTCGAGGCGCAGAAGCTCAATGCTCTGCTGGTGCATCGCATCGTCGAAGATGACATAGCGAGTGCCGCCCTCGGCCTTGGCTCGGTACATCGCGGTATCGGCCTCGCGTAGCAGATCCTCCGCGTGTATATAGGAGCCGCTGATCATCGCGATACCGATGCTGGCCCGTAGTGTCACCTCCACCCCCATCACATCGAAGGGTACGCCCAGATCGTGCTTGATACGATCCGCGATCATGATCGTTTCGCCATGGCTGCCGAGATTCTTGAGCAGGATGGCGAACTCGTCACCTCCCAGCCGAGCCAGAGTATCAACCCCCCGCACCGCATTCTTCAGGCGTTGAGCCGTGATGGTGAGGACGTAATCGCCCGCCGCATGGCCTAAGCTGTCGTTCACAATCTTGAAGCGGTCGAGGTCGAGGAAGAGAACAGCGGAATTAGGAGGTCTGTCCACCTGTATGTTGGCCAGGGTCAGATCAAGTTGCTCGCTAAAGTAGGCACGATTTGGCAGTCCCGTCAGTACATCGTGGGTAGCCTGGTGGCGCAGTTCCTCTTCAACTCGTTGGCGGGCCAGCAGGCTC
>CAIXLU010000626.1 GCA_903920315.1 uncultured Oscillochloris sp. | reverse complement strand
CGCGCGGCTTTCTCCGCTGCGACTGCTACGCCCCATCGCCCCCACCATCCCCACCACCCCCAGCGCCCAGGTGAGCAGTAGCGCCCGTTCCATCACCGGGCCGAGGGGCATTGGGCCAAGGGGACGCAACTCCGCCCAATCGAGGACAACGCCCAGGGGACGCGGGTCGGCGGGGCCGGGGGAGACGGAGGGGATGCCGAGATCCAGGGCTGCCTGGCCGCCACTAAACCCATCCATGCCGCCGGGGGCTAGGAGTACTTGGTAGATTCTCCACCCGGTCTTTGTCCCAAACCCCCCGACTGCCCGGCCTGAGCGCACCAGATCCAGGTGCAAATCTTCTGGTTGGGCGAAGGGTGCCGCGTGCAGGCGCATTGTCAGAGCCAGCGGCCCCTGAGCAGATGCGGGTAGCAGTAAGCGTGCGCCTGGTGCGCTCCAGCGCGTGCTGACCCCGGACTCACTTTCGGCGGGGTAGAAGTTCGCCAGGAAGTAGGCATCGCCCGGCGTGCCCACGTCAATACGTTGCGGCACGGGGTAGCGCAGCGCCAGGGCGAGCAACAAGGCCGTGAGGGCGAGGGCGGGGATGAACCGTAGGGGCAACATCATGCGGTCACGTTCGCCAGAAACATACGCTACCTTCCGCAAACCCTACGTGTCAGGTGTCAGGTGTCAGGTGTCAGGTGTCAGGTGTCAGGTGTCAGGTGTCAGGTGTCAGGTGTCAGGTGTCAGGTGTCAGGTTTTAGGTATCAGGTTTAAGGCATGTTTCAATCCAGCGTGACAGTTTCGGCACATGCACCGCGTCCTGTTGCAGCAAATCTGCAATCTAAAATCTGCAATCTAAAATCCGCCTCAGCCCCGTCGTGCGCGCTGAGCCGCCTCGTCCACCCACGCCTCGGCGTTGATCGGCGTCCGGGTGGTTCCAATAGCCTCGCGCAGCTGCTGGGGGCTGGAGGCGGCAATCTGGGCGAAGCTGGAGATGCCCGCCTTGATCAGACGCTGAGCGTAGATTGGGCCGATGCCGATGATCTGAGTCAGATCATCGCCCTTACTCGCGGGTGTGGCCTTCGGCTGCGCGGCGACAGCCATGACAGCGGGGGTGATCGGCCCACCGATCAGATAATCCCAGGCGTACTTTGCGGGTTCGCTGCGACCCTTCAAGGCCAGACCGATCACAAAATCAGCCATCGTCTGCACTACCCAATCAAAGTAGTGCGGAGTGAGCGAGTTCACATCAAAGTCCGGGGCCGGGTTCATAAAATCAATCGCGTAAGGCACACCATCCTTGATGGCGAATTCCACCGTATTCATATCGTAGCCGAGCGCATTGTTGATCGTGAACGCATCAGCCACCACCCGGCGGCTCTCATCCTCGGTGAGGTAGTGGTCGTCACGGAAGTAGCGGTTGGGCCAGGGAGCGTTCGTATCAAACTTGATGATCATGATCTGCTCTTGGCCGATCACAATGCAGCGGACATACTTCTCCCAGGCGATATACTCCTGGAGCATCATGCATTCGGTGCCGGTCTCGTTATAGGCGCGCCACAGCTCCTCGAAGTTATTGACCTTGTAGACCTGATTGAAACCGCCGCCCCAGACCGGCTTGAGGATCACGGGGAATCCACCCACGTACTCGACATGCTCTTTCCAGGGGATGGGGTAGCGCAGGTTGCGCAGCGACTCCTCGACCACGCCATCAATGTAGGAGTGCGAAGGCAAAGCGACTGTCCGGGGGTGAGCAACCCCCAGTTTGGTGCAGAGGCTCGCACCCAAAAACTTATCGTCGGCGCTCCACCAAAAAGGGTTGTTGATCACCCGCGTACCCGTGAGCGCTGCCGTCTTCAGGTAGGTTCGGTAGTAGGGGATCTCGTGGCTGATGCGATCAATGATCACATCATAGCTGGACACCTCGGCCATATGGGTGCCGCCAAGCTTGATAAACTCGGCGCTGACCCCGGCGTTGCGGCGGTTGACCTCTTCGATGAACGCGGGCGGCCACGACCATTCGCGACCGACGATCACGCCAATCTTCCTGGTACTCACTAATGGCGCTCCTCTATGATCTGCCCCATCGCAGTAGGGATGGGGCCGATTGTACCATAACCACTGGCGTGAGGCGTGAACGGTTATAATCGTGCCGGCACATCAAACAAGGTTTCAGGTGCCAGGTTTTAGGTTTCAGGCGTAGTGCATCAGGATGCCTTATGTATGCCGAAACTGTAAAGTATCCAAGAACCTGATACCTGATACCTGATACCTGATACCTGATACCTGATACCTGATACCCGAAACCTACCCCTATGCCCTCACGATCTGCTGCCCCAACCTACCTGCTTGTTGCCCTCGCCGCTATCCTCCCCCGCGTCATCGGCCTCGGCCAGTTCGTCACCATTGATGAGGTCGGCGGCTGGATGCCACGCTCGCAGAATTTCCTTACCGCAATCAGCAGCGGCAACCTTGCAGCTACGGCGCAGTCTGCCCACCCCGGCGTCACCACGATGTGGCTTGGCGCAGCCGGGTTGCTGCTCCACGGCGTATTAGCTGCCCGTGGACTGCTCGATCCCGCCGATTTTGCGACCCGCCTCGGCCTCATGCAGATGCCTCTCGCCCTGGTCAACGCCGCCGCCGTGGTGGCCGGGTTCTGGCTGCTGCGTCGGCTGCTCGTCCCGCAACTCGCATTGCTCGCCGCCCTGCTCTGGGCGCTCGACCCCTTCGTAATCGGGTTTAGCCGCGTCCTCCATGTGGACGCCCTGATGGGCAGTTTTGCCACCTTGAGCCTGCTCGCCGCCTGCGTGTTTTGGCTGCGCGGGGGATGGGGGAGAGGGGATGGGGACTATTCCCCATCCCCTCTCCCCCTCCCCCTCCTCATCTCCTCCGGCATCCTCGCCGCCCTGGCCGTGCTGAGCAAATCGCCGGGGGTGGCGATTGTCCCCGCCGTCGTCGGCATTGCCGCCTGGGCCACCTGGCGCAATCGCCGTCCCTGGCGCCACTCCCTGCGCGAACTGGCCATCTGGGGCGCATCCGCGATTCTTGCCGCCCTCCTGATCTGGCCCGCCCTCTGGGCCTCACCCTCGCTGGCCATCAGCAAGCTCACCGCAAGCGTCACCGACGAGGGCGGCGAGCCACATCAGTCCGGGAATTTTTACCTGGGCCAGCCGATAGACGTACCGGGGCCAACTTATTACGCCACCGCCCTGGCCATGCGCCTCACGCCCCTAACCCTGGTGGGCCTGGGGTTGCTCGCCCTGCGCTGGCGACGTCGTCCCCGCGCCGAGCAGTCCGCTATGGCCGCATTGGCCTGGTTCATCCTGCTGATCGTCCTGGAACTGAGCCTCTTTCCTAAAAAATTTGACCGCTACCTGGAGCCAGCCTTCCCCGCCATAGACATCCTGGCGGCAGCCGGGATCTGGGCTCTGGTCGCGGGCTGGCGACCACCCCAGCGCGCCGGGGTGTTGGCCTGGGCAACTCTCGCCGCCGCCGCCAACGCTGTCTGGTGGCACCCCTACGGCATCATCGCCTACAACCAACTTCTCGGCGGGGCCACAGCAGGCGCACGCACCTTCCATATGGGCTGGGGCGAGGGTATGCCCCAGGTAGCCGACTGGCTCGCCCGCCAGCCCAACATCGCCGAGCAGGGCACGATCAGCAGCACCGTGGCCACCCTGCGTCCCTACCTGCGTCCCGGCATCGGTGTCGAACTGCCCAGCGGCACAGTACCGCCCACAACCGGCTTCGCTGTCGTCTACCTGCGCAGCATCCAGTCCGGGCTCGGCCCGCCTCTCGATCAGATCGTCGCCACGCAGCGTATGATTTATACCCTAACAATCCAAAGCGTCGTATACGCACAGATATACGAGCTGGCACCGGCCCCGGCGCATCCCCTCCCGGCCACCTTTGGGACGTCCATCTTGCTTCAGGGCTACGATCTTACCCAGGGCGTCGGTATCCTCGATCTGACCCTGCACTGGCAGACGGCAGATCTGCCGCCGGATGTCTCCCTCTTCGTCTACCTGCTCGACCCCCAGGGCCAGCGCCGCGCCCAGATCGATCTGCCCGTGATCACCACCGGCTGGGACGCCGGGCGGCGCTACCGTACCCGCATGGCTCTGTCCCTGCCAGACAACCTACCCGCCGACACCTACCAACTCGTGATTGGTCTCTACAACCCACAGAACTTCGTGCGGCTGCCCCTCACCGGGGCCACCCCCGCCAACCCGGCCTTCGTCGGGCCAGACGCACTGCTCCTCACCGCTGTGCGTCGCTAACACAAAGCGGCCCGAGAATCTCTGTGGCTGACAGTGCCAGCTTCGCTGGCACTGTCAGCCACAGAGATTCTCGGGTTCTTAGGACTCCGTCACCGGCCTTGCCGATACGCCTCCCGGCGTCGCCAGTCGTCGGCCAATATCGCGTAGCCGGCCATATCAACGAGGCGACCCTGGTTCACCCAGCTCTGGCGGCGCACGCCCTCGAAGGCGAAGCCCAATCGCTCGGCCAGCGCGCACGCCCGTGCATTGTCCACTTCCGTCTGGAGCGCCACCCGGTTAAGGTTGAGATCATCAAACGCTAGGCTGAGCATCGTCCGCACCGCACGGCTCATCAGCCCGTGTCCAGAGGCGCTCTCGCTGAGCCAGTAGCCGATCTCGGTGGCGCGTGGGGGTCGATCCAACGGAAAGAAAAGCATGCCGCCGACCATCTGGTTGTCCTGCCAGATACTCACCCAAGGCAGCCCATCCTGGGCGTAGCGGGCAATGCCGCGCTCGATGAACGCCTGCGCATCGTCCAGTGTCGTGATCGTATGCGCCCACTCTAGCCAGGGACCAAGGTACGCACGATTCGCCGCGACAAACTCCAAGAACGCCTCTGCGTGGTGTGTCTCCAGCAGCCGTAGATCGGCACCTTCGCCGATGTCCCTCCGAAACATACGCCCCCCCTCTAACCCTTTTGCTTCCACAGACAGTATTGTAGCATTAAGAAAAGGGGAGAGATTTAGGTTGGGCAACACCCCCCCTGAACCCTTCCCCTTTGCATCAGTTTGGGCACATGCACCGCGTCCTATTGCGGCACATCTGCAATCTGCAATCCACAATCTGCAATCCACAATCTGCCGTTACCCTGCCGGTTTCGCCGTCATCGCGGCGCAGAGCTGGTCGCGCACATTGATCACCGTGCGCCCACGACACGGCTCCACCTGAGGATGATCCTCAACTCGCCCGCAGAACCCGCTGCCCATCTCCCAGATGAACAGGCGGTACTCTACATCGGCGACACGGATTTGATAGATACGACCTTTGCGCACAACAGCGCGCTTTGTCTGCTCAGCCATGGGAGGGTTCCCTTTCCTCAGCGACGCCTATGGCGTCATGGTCATCGCTGCGGCCCACCCAGAAGTGATGCGGCTGCACGGTGCGCTCACTGCGCACCTCTACGTCAACGCCCTGTAACTCGGCGGAATCTGCCACATTAATCAGGACAAGATTCCCGGCCACACTGAAGCGTTTGCTGTAGGCGGCGAGGGCGTTCTGGATCTTCTCGACAACGGATCGCCGCGAGTCTTCGTCATACCAGACTAGAAATAACATCGAGGCGCTCCTCAAAGACCTTAGATCAGCGGCAATTCAACGTCAATACATCGCTGACGCAGTGCGCTGTCATCAGTTTGCACCGGTAGGCCACCGGCGCGCTGTGCCTGGCGGATCACCTGCTCAAGCAACGGTGTGTAGCTTCGTCGGCTGACTCCGCCAACGGTGTAAGCGACGCAGTAGCGACCATCGGGTAAAAGCGTAACAGCCAGGTAGGGGCGGTTAGGCGTAGTCCTGTCAGTAATGATCTTCTGTGCTTCCATACGACACCTCTACATTGGTCTGTCTCGGTATAAATGACGAGTGACGCATCCGGGGAGGATCAGGAGGGTGGAACAGCCAGTGTGACCGTATTTTGGCCCTGATCTAGCATAGCATACATCATGCCGCTCGGATAGGGACAAAACAGCGTTATCCGTGCTATACTGGGTCATCGCCAGATTTTCCCCCGCCCCGCCCGATGTCATGCCCCCCGAACCCCCGCGCTTGGCCCGCGTAACATCGCGCTGATGGCCATGCGCTATGTATACATTATCGCACGTAGTGAGGATTATAATGCAAGACAACAGCACGTTGTCCGTGTATGAGGCGGCCGACTGGGGCGCAAAGCTCTCGGGGGCTGCGCAGGTTCACAAAAATGCGCAAGGCACACTGGTTATTGATCAGGTGCTGGTCGAGACGATCCAGGTTATTGGTCAGTTCAGTGTGCTGAATTGTGCCGATGGTCGTGCCCGCGTGGTGCTCACAAGCTTTCTCCGTTTGGTGGGCGGGCCTTCTCAGTGACGGCACCAGGGTACGCCCTGTTCCGTGTTGCCCGTTCTTTTAACTATTGCCTATTACTGAGAACGTGATATAATGAGTAGGTTAGCCAACATCATCTACTGTGAGATCCCAACCCCTCTTACCCCTGGTCCCACGGTCGCACTTCGTCGCTCGAAGCATGTTGTTGTTGTGTCCGCCGGAGCGAGCGTGTCGGGCTACTACCCGGCCACCGGCTGTTCGAGATGAACGATGTTGTGAACAATGGAGGCAGCAACGCTGCCTTCCCTATCCTGCGCTACGGCGCACGAGGAGTGGTGAGATGCAGGTCAAGTTATTTGTTGGGAATCTTCCGTGGAGCGTTGGTGATGCTGAATTGACTCAGATCTTCTCCGGCCACGGCGATGTGCAGAGCGCCCGCGTGATTAGCGACCGGGACACCGGACGCTCGCGTGGCTTCGGCTTTGTTGAGATGGAGACGGCTGATGTGACCGCCCTGATCCAGGCCACCGACGGCTACGAGGTTGATGGACGCAACCTGCGGGTCAACCAGGCTGAGGAGAAGGGTTCCAGTCCCCGGCGCAGCTCCAGCGGCGGCGGCGGTGATCGTGGCGGTCGGCGCGACCGCTACTAGGGTAATCGCGGCGCCTGCGCGCAGCGGGATGCGGAGGCGAGGGGATTACCCCTCGCCTCTGCTTGTTTCTGGCGGAGACGCCGGCCCGGTCGCTCATCTCTCCTCGTACCATCGAAAGGCGAACCAATGACGACCCTCGATATGAATACGCCAGGCGAGGTGCGGTTGATCCTGCGTGGCGAGCAGGAGAACACGATTCTCTCAACGCTCCGCCGCTGGCCACACTGGCTCCGCGCCGAGATTGAGCACGATCCCGTTGATAAGGCCCAGTGCCTTGCCGTTACGCTGATCACCGACCGGAACCAGGAGTCGACTCTGCGCGAGATTTTGCGACGGAGCTTCGGGATGACTTTTCCTCCCGAGGGCGGCGACATCGCGATGAAACCGGCCCCTCCGCCGAAACCGCAGCGGCGCGGGTTTGCTTCTCGCCGAGGCTGAACCGCCCACTGATCAGTCCTCCGGCTCCAGCCAACTCTGTCGGATGTCCTGAAAGAGACGACCGTACCGGGCTAGTCGCTCGACAGCTTCGCCGATTGCATACGCGTCCTTCTTCCGCCCGGCATCTTTGAGTTCCTGCCGGAGCGATTCGAGGATCACGTATGCTTCGGCGATTTTTTCGTCCGCTTCCTGAAGTTGGTCGGCCCATTGGGTGGTGGTGTCCATTTAGACGTTCCTCAATCTTTCAGGGAGCTGTGCGAGCCACTGCGAGATCTGAGCATACACCTCTGCTCGGTGCAGCAATTCGAGGTGGTTCATACTGTACCCGACCCACTGTTCGTGGAGCGGCAGATCCTGATCGGGGTTCGGGTGTGCGCCGAGGGCGCTCTCCACGGGTACGAGCCAGTCGCCCGGGAGTTGATCCTGGAGGTCGCCCTCGATGCTCCCAGTTGTGGCGGCGATTGCGTAGCAGGCCACGCCCGCCGGGAGCGGTACTGGCTGGCGCGGGTCGTCGGCATGGCTGAAGCGGTCACGATCCATCCAGTCTTCGTCAATCAGGTTGCCATAGCGGAGATCGGTGATTCCGGCGCTGCGGATCTGGCCCAGGCGCGCAAACGCGGCAGTGTAGGGGCTGTTCATCAGCAGGGTATCTAGCCAGTTGCCGGCGCGCTCTAGTTTGGAGCCGTGGTGGGGGGTACCCAGGAAGATCAGCGCACGCAGGTGCTGTACCCAGTCGTAGGTGGCAAGGGTGCCGTAGTGGCACGCGCTGCGCGATACCAGCCCGCCCATGCTGTGGGCGACAATTGCCAGATCTGCCACTGGCACCGGCCAAGCGTCCGTTAGGGTCGCCAGGATGTCGGCCAGCGCCCTGCCGTTGGTTGAGATGTGCAGCCCGGTGTTGTAGTGAAGGTAGACGGACGTGTACCCACGCTCAGCCGCCAGAAGCGCGCCACGATCATGGCCTTCATGTTCCCAGTGCTGGTCGGTCAGGCAGAGTCCGTGTACCATCAGCAGGATTTTATTGCTGGCCTGCGGGACGGCGGCGGCGAGGGCGGGCTTCGTCAGTTCAACCGGCTGTCCGTCAATCCGTACGCACATGGTGATCGCCAGCGGGTTATTGCTGACCTGCAGGTAGTCGCCCACGACGCCATTGAGTGCGGCCAGAATCGCGTCACGTTCGGGCGAGGATGGGCGGTCGCGCAGCATCTGCATAAATGGCACTAGGGCCAGACCGATCCCACCGCCCACTAGGATCGTGATCGTGCGGATACTCATGTAGATCAGGCCGGTGATGCCGCTCGTGGGTTGGTTCAGCGGCGCTCCAAAGATTGATGGTACACGCAGGATGGTGCTGTGCAAGGTTTCGACCAGATCGGTGATTCCGAGGATAGCGTCAGTCGCCATGCGGCTGACGCCATGAATATCAGCGGGGCGGACATGAGTCGGCTTTGACATATGTGTCTCCCGTGCATTGGCCATTCTGCATATAGTGTAGCACATATGGTCAGAATAATATATAGCGGTATAATTATGCAGCGCGATGCATCTGCACAAAGCGTAAGGATTACCCACCGATGGTTACTCCTCCTGAATTTAACCAGCCTGATGGGGAAGTGTCACCCCCACTGCTGCCCGACGCGCTGCCTGACGCGCTACCCGACGCGCTGCCTGACACGTTGCCCGATACGTTGCCTGATAGGCGGTTCCCGATTGTCGGTATTGGCGCATCGGCTGGGGGGTTGGCAGCCTTTGAGGCGTTCTTCTCGGCGATGCCCGCGACCCCAGAGAGTAACATGGCTTTTATTCTGGTGCAGCACCTTGCCCCAGACCATAAGAGCATCCTGAGCGACTTGGTTCGGCGCTACACGCACATGCGGGTCTACGAGGTTGAGGATGGGATGACAGTGCGCCCCAACTGCGCGTATATCATTCCGCCCAACCACGATATGGCCTTTCTGAACGGTACCCTACAATTGCTTGAACCCTCGGCACCGCGCGGCGTGCGCCTGACGATTGACTTTTTCTTTCGCTCACTGGCCCAGGATCAGCGCGAGCGGGCCATTTGCATTGTCCTTTCGGGGACGGGCAGCGATGGCACCCTGGGTGTGCGTGCAATTAAGGGCGAGGGCGGCATGGTGATGGCGCAAAGCCCCGAGAGCACCGAGTACGACGGTATGCCTCGCAGTGCTATTGCCACGGGCCTGGTGGACTACGTGCTGTCGCCGTCTGAGATGCCGGCCCAGCTTTTTGCCTACGTGACACACACTTTTGGCGCTCACTATAGCCCTATCACCATCACGTCGCCCAAGGTTGAGGATGCACTGAGGAAGATCTGTATTGTGCTGCGTTCCCAGACCGGACACGACTTCTCGCTCTATAAAGAGAATACCTTGATCCGCCGGATCGAGCGGCGCATGGCTCTGCATCAAATTGTGCGGGCCGACGACTACCTCCTGTATCTCCAAAAGCAGACGTCTGAGGTTGACGCCCTATTCCGCGACCTGCTGATCGGCGTGACCAGCTTCTTCCGCGATACGGAGGCGTTCACGATGCTGGAGACCCAGGCGATTCCGCGCATGTTCGCCCGTAAATCAGCCGGACAAATGATTCGTGTGTGGGTCTGTGGCTGTTCCACCGGCGAAGAGGCGTACTCTCTGGCGATCTTGATCCAGGAGTATATGGAATCTCTGAAGCAGACGTTTCGGGTGCAGATTTTTGCAACAGATGTGGACTCACGGGCGATTGACCAGGCCCGTAGCGGTATCTTTCCCTCCAGCATTGCCGCTGATGTGACGCCCGAACGGATGAATCGCTTCTTTATCCAGACGAACGACGGTGGTCGCTACCGCATCCATAAGTCTATCCGCGATATGTTGGTCTTCTCTGAGCAGGATGTGATCAAGGATCCGCCCTTCTCAAAGCTGGATCTGATCAGTTGTCGCAATCTGCTGATCTATTTAAGCGTCAGCCTCCAGCGGAAGCTCATCCCACTGTTCCACTATGCTCTGAATTCTACAGGTGTTCTGTTCTTGGGTACGTCCGAGACGATTGGCGAATTCACCACGCTCTTTACCCCGCTGGATCGCCGCTGGAAGGTCTATCTGCGCCAGGAGGACTCCGTTGGCAGTATTCGCTTGGTGTTGGGCGAGGTTACGCCGATAATGGCGGTAATGGATGGTGATGTTCCTTTGGTGTCGCTACAAAACTCAGGCCGCGAGCGTAAGCTCGACCTGCGCGAGTTGACCGAACGCGCCCTGCTGACGCATTTCGCCCCGGTGGGTGTGCTGATCAATGGGCGCGGCGAGATCCTGCACATCTATGGCCGCACGGGTAACTATCTGGAACCCGCCCAAGGTGACGCAGGCATGAATATTCTGCTTATGGCTCGCGAGGGGTTGCGCCGCGAACTGACCACTGCCCTGTACAGAGTGGTGTCTAAGGGCGAGACAGTGCGCTATCCGGGGCTACGGGTGCGCACCAACGGCTCCTTCACCATTATCAACCTCACCGTGCGTCTGGCCTCTACCGGCTCCGACAGGGCGGCGGACATGTTCTTGGTTGTGCTGGAGGAGGTGCAAACCAGCACTTTCGACATACCCTCTTCACAGGCTGAGGGACCCGGCGTGAATGCCGTCATGCGCGATCCGCACATCGTTGCTCTGGAGCAGGAACTCCATGCGAAGGACGAGTATCTTCAGACGACCCTTGAAGAGATGGAGACGGCGAACGAGGAGCTACAGTCCACCAACGAGGAGCTACAGTCTACCAACGAGGAGCTAGAAACCTCCAAAGAGGAGCTTCAGTCGGTTAATGAAGAGCTATCTACAGTCAACGCCGAGCTTCAGAATAAGGTCTTCGACCTATCGCGGGCCAATAATGACATGAACAATCTGCTGGCCGGCACCGGTGTGGGCACACTCTTTGTTGATTTGCATATGCAGATCACGCGTTTCACCCCCGCCATCACGCAGATAATCAACCTGATCATGCCTGACGTGGGTCGTCCGCTCGGCGACATTGCCTCGAATTTGGTGAACTACCCAAACCTCGTGAGCGATGTGCAAGCCGTACTGGCCGATCTCGTGTCCCGCGAGACAGAGGTACAGGTGAAGGCAGGCGCGTGGTATCTGATGCGTATTCGGCCCTACCGCACCCTAGAGAATGTCATCGAAGGGGCGGTGATGACGTTTGTGGACATTACGCAACTCAAACTCATGGAAGGGAAGCTACGCGGTAGCATTGCGAAGGATCCTATTCCTCCCGCACCATAAGGCAGATTTTGGATTTTGGATTTTAGATTGCAGCAAATCTGCAATCTAAAATCTAAAATCTGTCTAATACCGCATAGCCCACGCCCAACCGCACGCGCTCACGCTCGATGGTTTTGCCGCGAAAGCCGTACCCCGCAGCATAACTGAGGGTATGCGTGTCTGGGTTGAGCAAGAGTACCGCAGCGGCATCCACGCCGAGTTGGGCGATGGTCTGGGATACCACGACGTTCAGTATCGCCCGCAGATCAAAACTACTCGTAATGGCGGCATCAATTGCGTGTAGTGCTTCGAGGTTTTTTGCATGACGCTGCGCATCGCGATATAAGCGCGCATTCGTGGTGGTTTGCGCAGCGCGATGGGCGATATCCTGCATGAAGGTCTGGTCGTCAATCGTATAGGGACACCCGGGCCGGTTACGTGTGATGCCGAGGACGCCGAGGATTTTGCCTTCCGAGATAAGCGGCATGAACAATGCACCATAATAGATGTCAACATGATCGAGATCAGCATGGAAGACAGGGTTGCTCATGGCACGGATATCTTCAGGCAATGCCTTGGGGATCAGGATAGCTTCGCCGGTCTGCGCAACATACCCGGCGAGTCCTTCGCCAAGAAGGTAGCTTTTAGACAACAGCAGTCCCTTCCGGCACATGGATATCGTGCGAGGTAGAAGATATCTAGCGGAGAAAACGCGACTCTGATATGAGGGAAATCCCTGACAATGTCAGAGATTGCAAGAGTCACCTCGCATATATCACGCGGAGCGAAGCAAATCGTGACAGCGTTACTTCTGCTCTACGGCCATCAGGGCTCGTGCAAAGTCCTGTCACCGTATCGCCGTGGGGCTAAAGCCAATACCTTTCAAATAAGCAGATCTCGCCCCCTCACCCCCAGCCCCTCTCCCGCACGCGGGAGAGGGGGGTATATCGCTTCCTGAAAGGAAATACCCCCCCTCGCCCGCCGCAGCGGGAGAGGGGGCTGGGGGGTGAGGGCTGAGCGGCGGCAGACCCCTTATTTGAAAGGTATTGGGGCTAAAGCCCTCGGCTACATCTACGAAGCCCGCGAAGGCGGGCTTCGTAGATTGTAGCCCGCGACTTCAGTCGCCGGGCGACCGGGTTCCTGAGGACTTTGCGCCAGCCCTGCTCCTGCCACAAATATGTACGGCGCGACAGTGATCATGCTGGTACAATGGCCTATAGCCAATGGTTACCCATACAGTTCCGAGGCGCGTGACGCCGCCGCTGACCCTGAGGATACGATGCTGGTACTTGAGTCCACTCTTCATGATCATTACCGGATCACATATGTGATCGACGAGCGCCCCGATTGCGTGATCTATCGCGCAATTGATATGCGCGAGTCGCTGCGCGTCCTAGTCGCCGAACTCCCGCAGTCTGGTGATTCCGCTGTGGCTGATGTGCGCTCGCTGGCGGGCCAGATCGCTGCGGTGAGCGCACCTGGTCTGCTCGCTCTGCGCGATCACTTTGCGGAGGGGACGACCTACTACGTGATCGCGGACGATCCTGGCGGCCAGGATCTTGACCGGGTGGCACGGGATCGGGGCGGGCCAGTGCCCGAGTCGGAGGTGCTGACTCTGATCGATCGGCTGCTGAGTGTGCTGGATGTACTGCACGAGTACAATCCACCCCTGGTGATGGGCGACCTGCGCTCGACGGATCTCTGGTCGTCACCAGACGGCGGGCTGAGTCTGGCTCCCTTCGCCCTGGTGCGCCACGTGAGCGGTGAACCCTCGGCCTATCGCGCCCCCGAACTCCACGATTCGCAGGCTGAACCGACGACGTCGAGCGACTTGTACGCAATTGGGGCGGTTCTTTACCATTTGCTCACGGGATGGCCCCCGCCCACAGCCGCGCAACGCGAGGCGGGCATTCCGTTGAATGCGCCGCGTAACTTGAACGCACGGATCTCGGCCCTGGCCGAGCAGTTGGCCCTGCGGGCGCTGGAGAAGAAGCCAGTAAACCGTTACCAGCGCGCCCGCGAAATGCGCAGCGCCTTGGAGACAGTGCGGCTGATGTCCGGTCGGCCTCTGGGTGCCCTGGCTCCACTCGATGCTGCCCCGCTCCCCGCTGCGTCTGCTCCCGTTCCCCCTGCCGTGCCGCCGGTCGGCCCCTCTGCCGCCTACGGGCCACCCCCGGCAGCTCCTCCCTACGGCCTGCCCTCCCCCGGAACCTATGCCTCCCCGCCGCAGTATCCCGCCGGTTACACGCAGGTGCCACCGTCTCAGCCCGCCGCACCTAAACCGGCGGCGCGGATAAGCAATGGCTGTCTGATTGCCATTGCCGTCTCCTTGGCTCTGGTTGCGCTCACCATCTGCCTCATCGGAGCCTTCATCGGCTATCGCATCCTGACGGGCGGGATTCTTCTGCCGAACGGTGGAACGGCGATGCGTGCTACTGTGACGACAACCACGGGCGGCGCGGCGCACGCTGCGACTCCCGCAGCCGGACAGCCCACACCGGG
>CAIXLU010000625.1 GCA_903920315.1 uncultured Oscillochloris sp. | reverse complement strand
TTCGGCCACGGTAACGTCGCCGGGATTGGCCAGGCACTCCAGCAGACGCCCGCGTTGCGCTATTATCAGTCGCGGAATGAGCAGGCGATGGTTCACGCAGCCACCGCCTACGCCAAGGTGAAGAATCGACTCCAGACCTTCGCCTGCACCAGTTCGATTGGCCCCGGTGCGACGAACATGGTCACGGGTGCGGCCACGGCCACGGTGAACCGCCTGCCGGTGCTGCTGCTGCCCGGCGACATCTTCGCTCGGCGTAATGTGGCCCCGGTGCTTCAGCAGATCGAGTGGGAGCATAGCCAGGATTTCTCGGCTAACGATTGCTTCAAACCTGTCAGCCGCTACTGGGATCGGATTACCCGGCCCGACCAGGTACTCACGGCGCTGCCCGAAGCCATGCGCGTATTGACCAGTCCGTCCGAAACCGGCGCGGTGACGCTGGCTCTGCCCCAGGATGTGCAGACCGAGGCCCACGATTATCCCATAAGCCTGTTTCGTCGCCGGGTCTGGGCGATCCCGCGCAACCGGCCCGATGTGCAGGCACTTCGTCAGGCCGTGCAGTGGATCAGACAGAGTCATCGCCCGCTGATCATCGCTGGCGGCGGGGTGATCTACAGCGCGGCAACCGCCACCCTGGCGGCGTTTGTGGATGCCACCGGCATTCCGGTGGGTGAGACGATGGCCGGGAAGGGTAGTCTGCGCTACGATCACCCGCTCTGCCTGGGGGCGATTGGTGCAACGGGCACCCTGGCCGCCAATACGCTGGCCCGCGACGCTGATCTGGTGATCGGTATCGGTACGCGCTACAGCGACTTCACTACCGCCAGCAAGACCGCGTTCCAGGCCGAGAATCTGTGCTTTATCAACATCAACGTAACCGGCTTTGATGCGTCCAAGCACCAGGCTCTCGCTCTGGTTGGCGATGCACGGGCTACCTTGGACGAGTTGAGTACGCTGCTAGAGGGCTGGCAGGTGGACGCGAGTTACCGCACCGAGGCGGCAGGCTTGGCTCAGGCGTGGGATGCCGAAGTGAGCCGGATCTACGCCATCCGGGGCGATGAACTGCCGACCCAGGGCGAGCTGATCGGTGCGCTGAACGAGCATGGCGATCCCGAGGCGATTATGGTCTGTGCGGCGGGCAGCTTGCCGGGCGACCTGCATAAACTCTGGCGGACGCGCCATCCTAAACAGTACCACCTGGAATATGGCTACTCGTGCATGGGTTACGAGGTAGCGGGCGGGCTGGGTGTGAAGCTGGCCGCCCCCGAGCGCGAGGTCTACGTGCTGGTAGGCGATGGCTCGTACCTCATGCTGAGCAGCGAGATTGTCACGGCGGTGCAGGAGGGTATCAAGCTGACGATCATCCTGCTGGATAACGACGGCTACAAGAGCATTGGGGCGCTGAGTCGATCCTTGGGACAAGCGGGTTGGGGTACGCGCTACGCCTATCCACAGGACGGGCGGCTCGTGGGCGACGAGGCCGGTGACACGGCACAGCCCCTGCCGATTGATCTCGCGGCGAATGCAGAAAGCCTGGGTGCAACGGTTATCCGCTGCGTAAGCTACAATGACTTCGTTAACGCCCTGTTAACGGCGCAGGCCAACCCGCGCACGACGCTGATCTACATCCGCAACGACCGATTGGCCGAGGTACCGGGCTACGCAAGCTGGTGGGATGTGCCGGTAGCAGAAGTCAGCGAGATTCCGAGCGTGCGCGAGAAGCGCGCCGAGTGGGAGCAGATGCGTAAAAAAGAGCGGGATTATGTGTAGATTTTGGATTTTGGGTTTTGGATTTTAGATCCACTCTAAAACCCAAAACCCAAAATCCAAAATCCAAAATCCTCTGAGGAGTAGCGATGACCGTCACCACACCGCTGATTGAGGCCCGTGGGATCTGCAAGTACTTCGGGGCCGTGACCGCACTGGAGAGCGTGAGTCTGCGGCTGATGCCTGGCGAGGTGCTGGGTGTGGTGGGTGATAACGGGGCCGGGAAGAGTACTTTGATGAAGGTGCTTTCGGGGATGCACCCGCCCTCCAAAGGCGAGTTGCTGATCAACGGTGCGCCCGTCCACTTCCGCAGCCCCCGCGACGCCCGCGTCTGCGGGATCGAGATGGTTTATCAGGATCTGGCCCTGGCCGGGAACATGCGGATTGACGAGAATATCTTCCTGGGCCGCGAGCCGCTACGCCGTATTCTTGGATTTTTGCCAATTGTGGATCACAAAGCCAGTACACGGCAGGCCCAGCAGCACCTCGACAACCTGAAGATCCACGTCAAAAGCGTGAGCCAGCGCGTCGAGGAGTTGTCCGGCGGCCAGCGTCAGGCCGTCGCCATCGCCCGCGCCACCGCATTCAACGCCAAAGTGGTGATTATGGACGAGCCTACGGCAGCCCTGGCGATCAAAGAGGTGCGCAAGGTTCTCGACTTGATCAAAGATCTCAGGAACCACGGCATCGGCATCATCCTGATCAGCCACCGTATGGACGACATTTTCTACGTCTGCGACCGGGTGATGGCTCTGTTTCGCGGGCAGAACTTCGCGGAGTCCGCTCTCGCCCAGACCGACCGCAACGAGGTGATTGGCTGGATCATGGGCAACAAGATCCGCGAGACGGTACCCCAGGGGATGGATCTGAACTAGAGAGTATAGCCGATATCGGCTATCGGCTATCGGCTATCGGCTATGTAGGAGCTTGTGACGATGACGACCCCCGCGACAGAGCTGTCCGAGGCTCCGCCCAACGAGCGGCTCTCGGTGCGCCTGCTTCCCTTCCTGGATCGCTACGGCGTGCTGCTGCTGGTGTTCGGCATGGCCGCAATTTCGTTCGCCCTTGAGCCGGGGGTCTTCCTGACCTGGCGCAATATTAGCAATGTTTTTCGGCAGATCTCCTTTAACGCCGTGCTGGCCCTGGGTGTGTTCCTGGTGATCATCACCGCCGGGATTGACCTCTCGGTCGGCTCAACCCTGGCCCTGGCCATGATGTCAACCGCCATCCTGGCTAAGGCCGGTCTCCCCTGGCCACTTGTCATTCTGGTGCCGTTTGCCGTCGGCGCGGCGGTGGGCGCGGTAAACGGACTCGGCCTGACCTGGCTGCACCTGCCGCACCCGTTCATCATGACCCTGGGCATGCTCAATATCGCCCGTGGCCTGACCAATCTAATCTCGAACGGCGCGGCAGTTAGCGGCTTGCCGCCCGAGGTGAGTTGGTTGGGTGCTGGCGACATCACCATCATCGGCGTGGAGATTCCGGTGAGCCTCTTCGCCATGATTGGTGCCTATGGGATCATGAGCCTGTTCCTAACCTACACCCGCACCGGGCGGCATATCTACGCGATTGGTGGCAACCCACAGGCCGCCCGAGTCAGCGGAATCAATGTAGATCGCACCCTGGTGCTGGCCTATACAATTTGCGGCATGCTGGCCGGTTTCTCGGGTCTGCTGCTGGCTGGACGCACCAACTCGGGCTTCCCCAGCGCCGGTATCGGCCAGGAACTCGACGCGATCTCGGCGGTGATCATCGGCGGGGCCAGCTTCTTCGGCGGGCGCGGCACCGTGATCGGCGTCTTTGCTGGTGCCCTGGTGATCGGCCTCATGCGCAACATCCTCAACCTACGCGATGTGCCAGTCTTCTGGCAACAGGTACTTATTGGTGTCGTGATCATTGTGGTGGTCTCGGTAGATGTGCTGCGCCGTAAGGTTGGTAGTTCGCACAGGTAGGGAGAACCTTATGCCCCTCACCCCCCAGCCCCCTCTCCCCACGTGGGGAGAGGGGCAGGGGGTGAGGGGGCAACATCCAGAAAGGGGGTGGTTCACCGCACAAACCCCAGGGCTAGTGCAAAGTCCTCAGGAACCCGGTCGCCCGGCGACTGA
>CAIXLU010000624.1 GCA_903920315.1 uncultured Oscillochloris sp. | reverse complement strand
CCGCCTTCGCGGGCTATCCCAGCCCGCAAAGGCGGGCTTCGTCCCAAAGATCCGGGGGCTTCAGCCCCCCGGCGGGTAACTACAGTCCGTGAATGAGATCAAGATCGCGGGTTGCATCAAGCTCGGTAAAAATCTGTTCTGCGCGTAGTCGGGCACGGGCAAGCGCCGGATCATCATGGCACGTGCGGGCGAGGCGGGCGATCTGGTAGAGCGTTTTGCCCAGTTCGTAACGGTTATCGAGCTGTTCCAGAGCGACCCGACTCAGGGCGAGCTGATCACGGGCAGTAGCTAGATCATCACGGGCAAGGGCAATCTGGCCGAGGGCGCGGCGGGCCACGGCGGCCTCCGCCACCATGCCGAGTTCGTCGGCCACCGAGAGAGCGCGGGCGGCGTAGTCGTGGGCGGCGGCGGGATCGCCGAGTGCGAGGGTTGCTTCAGCGGCGAGGCGCAACACCTCGGGGAGAAAGGAAGGTGCCTTAATCCGCTCAAAATCGGCGATGCTCTGCGTGAAGAGGGGCAGGGCTTCGGCGGGACTTCCCTGGAGCAGCAGCACCTCGCCACGGTTATAAGTGGTGACAGCGACACCGAGAGCGGAGCCGATTCGTCCGAACATGGCGCTGCTGAGTTGGTAGAGATCCCCGGCGCGATCAAGCTGATTGCGGCCAACCAGCACCACGGCCAGGTTGTTCGAGGTGCGGGCCACGGCAAGCACATCGCCAATATTCTCGCTGATTTCAAGGGAGCGATCATAGCTCGTGATCGTCTCCTCCCAGCGTCCGGCAGCCACATAGACTCGACCGAGATCGTTGAGGACATCGCACAGCCCGCCCATACTATTGATCGCTTCATAGCGGCTGCGCGATCGATCAAGTGCGTCAATTGCCTGAGAAAGATCGCCCTGGTCGCTCCAGATATTCCCAATCAGCTTGAGTGCCTGGGCCTGCTCAGCCTGGCTCTGCGTCTGCTCAGCCAGATCAAGCCCCCGCTCGGCCCAGTTCATCGCCTCGGTGTAGTTCCCCTGCCGAAAGGAGATCCCGGCTCCGAGCAGGTAGCAGCGTGCCGTCTCGGTACGCAGGATGTCGGTGCTATTGGCCAGACCGGTACGCAGCCACACAAAGGCGGCGTCGTAGCGCGAGCGGCGTTCGTCAATGCTGGCCAGCTTACGGTGCATGCGCAGCCAGATTTGATCAACGGTATCAATCTCGGCCTCGGCCATGCGCAGGGCTGCGCGGAAGTGCTCCTCGGCTTGGTCATACTCGCCGAGAAGCAGATGAACATCGCCGCTCCGCTCGTGGATGTCGGCCACCTGGGCAATCAGCATATGCGGTTCGACACTGGCCGTCAGGCGCGGGCTGATTTCCAAGGCAACGCGATAGAGATCCAGGGCGTTGCGATTGGCAAAGCGGCGCTGGGCATGGTCACCGGCACGCATATGGTAGTGCAGAGCGTGATCCCAGTCCTCGGCCTGAAGGTAGTGCCATGCCAGGATTGACAGATGATCGTCAATGCGCTCCTGACTCTTCTCCTCGATTCGTCGGGCCACCCGACCGTGGAGGATGCGTCGGCGGGCGTAGAGGATGCCCTCGTAGGCCACGTCGCGCAGCAGAGCGTGGCGAAATACATAGGCCAGAGTACGATCAAGTTGGTCGGCTTGGATGAGATCAATCGCGATCAAGCGCTGTAGGCTCTCGTCGAGATCAGGCAGACTAGTATAGACACCCTCGACAATGGGGCGCTGGAAGCGCCGACCGATCACCGACGCCACCTGGACAAGTTCCTGGCGCGGTTCATCAAGGCGATCAAGGCGGGCGATCAGCAGACCTTCAATGCTGGTAGGCAAGACGACTTCGGCCAAGGGGCGGGCCAGATGCCAATGGAAATCCTCGTCGTGAACAAGAACGCCACCTGAGACAAGGGCACGCACCAACTCCTCGATAAAGAAGGGATTGCCCTGGGTGCGGTCGAGCAGCGGCAGGATCTCCGTAGGCGACTGGTCTCCAAGCAAGGCGTTGAGCAAATCTGCGCTGTGGACGGGAGTCAGCTCAGGCAGGCGCAGGTGAAGCGTCAGCGGTAACTCGTCCCAAGGCGCGGGGATGGGCGGATCGGGCCGATAGGTAAACACCAGGAGTAGCGCCAGGTTGGCGGCGGCGGCAGCCAAGCTCCCCAGCAACTCAAGCGAGGGCGAGTCCGCCCAGTGAATATCCTCAATCGAGACAACCAGCGGCTCATAGGTGGCCGCGCCGCAGAAGAGGGCGACAACCAGTTCTTGCAGACGGTCGTGGCGTTGCTGCGGGCTCAGGGCCGAGGTAAGGGATGACTCGGCGAGAGCGATGCCGAGGACGTCGCTGAGGAGTGGGGTGAATCGCTCTAGATCGGGAGCAAGCTGGCGCACGCGATCCGCAACATGCTGATCGAGATCACCATCGCCGACCCGCCACGTGCTGAGGAGGAGCAACTCAGAGAGCGGCCCCCGCAGGGTGGCATAGGTGGTGCGCTGATCATAACTCTGGCACTCGCCGATCACGATCTCGAAGGGTGGCACCGAATCATCATCAGCGGGTTCGGCAACACTAGAGATGACCATGCGCTGGAGCAATTCCTCGGCAATCCGGCTCTTGCCGGCACCGGCCTCGCCCTCCAACACCAACACGCGCCCGGCACCACGCAACGCGGCAGTGGCAGCGGCAGAAAGCTGCTGGATCTCCCAGTCGCGCCCGATAATGGGGGCAGCACCGATGCGTGTGCCGGGGGACGAGGCATCGGCGATGCGGACGACTCGGGCGGGCGTGACCGGCTCGGCGAGACCTTTGAGTCGCAGCGGCGGCTGATCTTCGAGGATAAACTCACTGGCGACGGCGGCGCAGGTACTCGGCGAAAGCAGCACGTTGCCATCGGCGGCAGCCG
The DNA here is from genome assembly GCA_903920315.1 of uncultured Oscillochloris sp. GTDB lineage: Bacteria > Chloroflexota > Chloroflexia > Chloroflexales > Chloroflexaceae > Oscillochloris. The sequence continues at coordinate 5,140 of CAIXLU010000624.1, read as the reverse complement.
ACATCAGGCGAGCGGCCAAGTTCACCGCTGGCCCCATCACGGTATACTCGTAGCGGGTGGTGCCTCCCACACGCCCAGCAAAGACCGTGCCGGTGTTGATACCTATCTTTTGTGATAATTGCAGATTGTAGATTGCAGATTGCAGATTGTCCGATCCGCAATCTGCAATCTGCAATCTGCAATCTGCAATCAGACGGGCGATCTCCTGGTTTGCCTCAGCTAATGCCTGCTCAAGCTCAAGGGCGCAAAGAACGGCGCGGGTGGGGTCGTCCTCGTGGGCGGCAGGAGCGCCGAAAAGGGCCATGAGCTTATCGCCGTGGGTGTACATGTCCACCTTATTGACGATGCCATCGTAGCGGTGAACCACCGCCTGGGCGCGGCGGTAGTAGGCGTTAAGCACCGCCGCAGCGCGAGCGGGGTCGGTGTGGAGTTGCTCAAGAATGGCGCTAAAATCGTGAAAATTGGCAAAGAGGACGCTCACCGGGCGAAACTCACCCAGGCCGATCTCGGAAGCATCCAGGAAGCGGCGGGGCAGACCGCGCACCAGATAGGGGCGCAGTGCAGCTAGTCGGACGGCGAGGCTAACCAGGGTCGGCAGGTCGTCGGGGCCGTGCGGATCAATTAGATCCGGTGGCGGCGGTGGCAGAGCAAAGAACAGCAACCGTTCAATGTGCTGAAACCCGGCAGCGCGTGGTTCCAGGTGGGCACCCACAAGCAGGGCGGCGGTCTGGTCAGAGATCACCACCTCGCCGGGAGCGGCGATTTCCTGGGCCATCGCCACCCGGTTGACCTCGGTGCCGGTAACGACCAGTTCGATATGGCTCTCATCGCCCACCTCGGCGGCAAAAACACGACCGCTGTGGACACCAACGCGCAAGCGCAGAGTGAAGGTACCGGCGCGTGTCTCCAAACCAACAAACTCGTCCATGCGTCGCTGCATCGCCAGGGCAGCGGCAGTGGCCGCCGAGGCGTGGGCGCTGCCAATGGCTTCTGTATCAAAAAACGCGGTAATTGCATCGCCGCCAAATTTGAGCAGGGCACCCTGATGGGCGTAGATCTCGGCGATCAGCGCGGCGAAGAGCCGGTTCACTACCGCGCTCACCTCCTCGGCACCCTGGCGACCGAGAACACTGAGGCGCTCGGAGAGTGCCGTGAAACCGGAGAGATCGGCGAAGAGCAGGCTGCCATCCCAGAAAGCGCCACCCGTATGGCCGGGGCGCGGGTTATCGAGCTGGGCGCGCACCAGACGAGCGGGAATATAGGCGGCGCAGGCGGCGAGGTTGGCCCGCAGATCAGCCGCCAGCCGCGCCCGGTCGGCGGCGAGTAAATCGCCCCCGTGGGATAGGATGTCGGCCTGCTCGACGGAGAGGTGGCCGAGCAGCGGCCCCATACTAGCGAGCGGTGCGGTCATAGGTGTATGCGGTTGCTCGGATTATCGGCCAGATCGGATTGCGACGACACAGACACTCGCACCGGGTGAATGACCGCCAATGGCGCGCCCCCCCATTGTACCGCACCGCAACGTGGCATGCTGGTGAGTGGGGCGTACCAATTAACGGGAGTGTGTAGCCGAGGGTGTTGGTTGAACCGGGTTCAGCGAAGGCAGGGCCGAGGCGGAGGGCAGGGCCGAGGCGGAGGGCAGGGCCGAGGGAATGGGGCTTGCAGTGACGGCGGGTGCGCTCACCGGGGCCGGGTTGACCAGTAGGAACCCGGCGGCGATCAGTGCCACCAGGGTCAGGGCGGCCAGCAACAGGCCAATCTTCGTGAGCGGGCGCTCGACGGGGGCGGCATGCGACTTCGCGACAGGTGGTGCGAGATCATCGGCTGCTGTCGGTGCGGCGACACTCTCAGCGGGAGGATTAACCTCATCAACCTGGGCAATCACCACCGTGATATTATCATGGCCACCGCGAGTATTCGCCATATCCACCAGCCGCTGCACCGCCTCATCGGGCGGGAGCATGCTCGCGATTCCCTCGATCTCACTATCCTCGATCAGGCCGTGCATCCCGTCGGTAGAGAGCAGCACCGTATCGCCGGGGAGCAGAGGCAGAGTGAAAATGTCAACCAGCACCTCGGGCTGGTAGCCGAGAGCGCGGGTGATAATATTGCGCACATTGGAGGTACGGGCCTGCTCTGCCGTCATCAGGCCAGCGGCCACCTGATCGGAGACGAATGAGTGATCGTGAGAGATCTGGGAGATCTGACCCTCGCGCACCATATAGGCCCGGCTATCGCCCACGTTCGCTACATACAGGCTGCTGCCGAGAAAGAGGGCAGCGACGCCGGTAGTACCCATACTACCGTGGCCATCGGCGTAGATCTGCGTATTCGCGGCCACAAATGAGTCGCGGAGCGCAGAGTCAGGCGGCGCGGTGACGGAGAAGGTCGCGATGATCGTGTCAACACCGAGGCGGCTCGCAACCTCACCGGCGGCGTGGCCGCCCATCCCATCGCAGACAATCAAAAGCGTTGCCTGCGGCAACTCCGATGCGCCGTAGGAGTCCTGATTCACCTCGCGGCGTAGGCCGACATCGGAGCGAGCGCTAAAGCGCACTCTCATCTGATTCTCCTCACAGGTGTGTCAATCCGTGGGTACTATATCATGTTAACGCACTCGGCGTGAAGCGACGAGGCATGCCAAGGCCACCAGCAGCAGCGCCCAGTGCCAGATCCCCACCGGGTTGATGTAGGCCAGCGTCAGCGAGATGACCACGGCGACCAGTCCGATCAGCGAGAGCGCGATCCGCATGGGCGGCGGCCCACCAGGTTGCAGCATAAACACCTTATCGTATGGCATGAAGTCACTGATATGCCGTTGATACATATCAGACACCCATGCGATTCGCGCACACCACCCAATGAAAATGAACCCGTAGGGGCGTGTCGCGACGCGCCCCTACCCGACACCCGCCTATTTTCACCTCAGGCACCCATGCGCGGGGCGCGCACACCATCGCGATAAAAATGAACCGTAGGGGCGCGTCGCGACGCGCCCCTACCCGGCTATCGGCTATTTCACGTTAGCGGGTGAATTTCCAGAGCAGCAGTGAGATGACCGTCCCGATCAGAAAAACAAGGTAAAACAGATTTTGCGTGGAACTCACAAAGATAACGGCAAAGGCACCAAAGAGGGCTGCGACGCCTAAGCAACCGCGACGCACGCGGGCCATACTCTCCTGAACATCGTCTGGTTCTTGGGACATAGCAGTGCGCGGATCTGGGCCGCGCCTCCTTCGTAGTAGAGGTGGCGATAAGGGTCGCTTCCATCCTACCATAAGCGGCGGGCAGTGCTGCATGATCCTCAGACAACCACCCGTTCCGGCAGCAGAAAGTTCGATATGCTATAATGCCGCACATGTATAGATGACTGAACGTTCATCGTACACGAGCAACCCACTCGGTGCAGCGAGCGTCCCACTTTACGCCGACAGGGCCGGGGAAACACCCCTATGTTTGATCAAGAAATTTGGCGTACACGAGTAGCAGAGCGACTCAATAGCTTTGCACGCAACCCCCGGCAAGACATCCAGATCGCGGGGACTGGCACGGTACTCGCGTATCTGGCCGTGCGTACGCTTGAGCCTTTTCTTGACGCATTCCAGCAAGAGCCAGTGGCTGCGGTGTTGGCGCTTGCCCAGATGACGCAGGGTATAGGGGCAGACCAGATCGTGCGTCGGGCCAGCCAGATGCGCTATCAGGTTTCCCACCTGATCGAGCGCGAGTTGCGCACTAGGGCCGATCTCCGCTCCGCCATCGAGCAACTCTTTGTGACGCTCAATGTGATTCATTTGGCGCGACAGCGACTGAATAGCTCACGCGATGAGTGGCTGCGTCTCACGCTGCTCCAGGAGATTGACGCCTTTGACCCGCATGAGTTTAGCCAACTGCGTCGGTTGCTCCAGGATCCGGGCTGGCAATCGCGCTACGAGACAATCCGTAGCCTGCGACAGCGCAGCGGGAATTATAGTGCGGCGGATCTGGTGATGCTGCACGATGGCCTGAGCGATAGCGCTTCGCACGTGCGTTCGGCGGCGGCGCGTATGCTCGGCCAGTTTGCCGGCACTCCACCAAATCCGCTGGTGAAGGCGCTCACCAAGGTTGCCCTCTATGACTGTGACCTGGAGACGCGCTACGCGGCAGCGCGTACCCTCGGCGCTCTGCGCGACCGGATCGCCTCGCCGCAGTTGATTGACGATCTCGGCATCTGTCTCAAGCACCAGGATAGCTTTGTGCGCTCGGCAGCCGCGCAGATCCTTGGGCAATTCGGCGAACTGGCCGGTACGCCGACCCTGATTGTCAATCTGACGGCCTTGATTAATGATAGCGATGCCTATACCCGTGAAACGGCGGCGCGTACCCTTGGCCGGATCGGCGCGGCGGCAGCTACCTCCTCGGTCCTCAACGCCCTCACACGGGCGATGGAGGATGGCGATGCTAATGTCCACGAGGCCGCTGTTGATTCCCTCACCCGTCTGCGCAAGATCCGCGCCACCCTGCCGCTGAACCTCCCGGCGAGCAAGCTCCCCTCCGATCCTATTGAGGTGTGAGAATAGCCGATAGCCGATAGCCGATAGCCGATAGGCCATGTTTATCGTGATATAATCACGGGCGCGATAAAGCTTCTTGGTGCTTTGCGGTTTGTTGGGTACATCGCGTTCTGCTGCGCCAAATCTGCAATCTGCAATCTGAAGGGAGGGCAATATGGAGATCAGCCACCGGCCCTTAAACCGAGTGGATCTGCTGGAGGTTGCCGGTCGCGTTGATGCCGCAACCGCCCCGAAACTCAAACAACAGATCGAGGCTCTGTTTGCGGATGGCCGCTACCGGATCGTCCTCGACTTGGCCAAGCTTGAGTATATGAGCAGCCCAGGGCTACGGGTGCTGATTGAGGCACGCAAGCGGGCACGCGAGTGGAAGGTGACCGACCTTGAGGGCGGCGACATCCGAATTGCGAACCTGCCGCCGAAGATTAGAGAAGTATTTGATCTGACGGGGTTTACCGCGCTCTTCGAGATGTATGGCGATACGGTCGGGGCGGTGGGTTCTTTTTAAAGGATGAGGGATGAGGGATGAGGAGAATCCTTCATCCCTCATCCCTCATCCCTCATCCCTCATCCTGTTGCCTCTTCCCGCCCCT